>JBFFJL010000144.1:0-8551 GCA_041555955.1 Nevskiaceae bacterium | reverse complement strand
GCTGATCCGGCGCATCGTGCAAGCCAATGGGCGCACCCGCGCTTTCGTCAACGGCAGTGCCGTCACGACCAGTCAGCTGCGCGAACTGGGCGAACTGCTGATTGAAATTTTCGGTCAGTCCGAGAGCCAGACCCTGCTGCGCAGCGAAATTCAGCGCCAGTTGCTGGATCTCGCCGGAAATCACACGCGATTGCTGGCCGCCGTAGCCGAATCACACGCGCGTGTGGCAGAAATCGACAGCCAGATCGACCAGCTGCGCCACCAGGCCGGTCGCGACCCCAGCCAGCTCGACTATCTGCGCTACCAGGTCAGCGAGTTGCGTGCGCTGAAACTGGGCGACAATGAACTGGACCAGCTCGACCAGGAACACAAATCGCTGGCCAATGCTGGCCAGCTGCTGCGCGACGGCGGACGCGTGCAGGAGCTGCTCTACAGTGGCGACGACAGCGTCTACGATCGGCTCAGCGAATGCCTGACCACATTGCAGCAACTCGCCCCCCTGCATCAGGGTTTTGACGAGCTCGCAAGCGTTGTCGCCACGGCGCAGGCCCAGGTCCAGGACGCGGCCGACGGCGCGCGCCAGCTGCTGGATCATCTGGACCTCGATCCGCAACGCCTCGATCAGATCGAACAGCGCCTCAGCGCCATTCATGATCTGGCGCGCAAACATCGGGTACGCCCCGACGCGCTACTGGCCCATATCAGTGCCCTTGGGCAGGAGCTGGATTCGATCGAAAACGGGGCCGAGCAATTGCAGGCACTGCAGCAGCAGCGGGACACCGCCGAGCGCAACTATCGAAACGCAGCCGCGGCGCTGTCCGAGGCACGGCACAAGAGCGCCCTGCGTCACGCCAAGGAAGTCAGCACCATCGTGCGCCAACTGGGCATGGCCAACGCCCAGTTCCAGATCGCCGTCGACAGCAACCCGCAGGCACCGCCCCGCGCACACGGCAGCGACGACATCCGATTTGATTTCAGCGCCAACCCCGGTCAGCCACTGCGGCCTCTGGCCAAGGTCGCCTCAGGCGGCGAGCTTTCGCGCGTGTCGCTGGCGCTGTCCGTCGCGGGCCAGCATCGCGGCGGCACGCCAACGATGATCTTCGATGAAGTCGATGCGGGCATCGGCGGCGCAGTGGCCGAGATTGTCGGCCAGAAGTTGCGCGCGCTCGGGGCCGATCGACAGGTGCTAAGCGTGACGCATTTGGCGCAGGTCGCGGCACAGGGCCATCAGCACTATCAGATTCGCAAGCAGGTCCGCAGCGGAAACACGTTTACCCAAGTGGTGCGACTGGGCGACGAAGAGCGAATCGAAGAATTGGCGCGGATGCAGGGCGGTGTCGAAATATCCGGCGCGGCGTTGGCACACGCGCGTGATTTGCTCGAACGCGCAGGCAGCGGGGGCTGCTAGCCCCCTCTCTCGCAACGTCAGGCTGCCTCAATCGTCCGGCGAAACGGCTTCGTTCACCGCGGTAGCCGCGTCTTTTGCGGCATCGGCCGTGGCATGCCCAACGTCCTTGGCGACGTCGCGCGTGGCGTGACCAACCTCTTTCGCAGTGTCACGGGTCGCGTGCCCGACGTCTTTGGCCGCATCCCGCGTCGCATGGCCAACATCCTTGGCGATATCCCGCGTGGCGTGACCGATGGCCGTCGCGCCCTCGCGAATGGACTCGCCCAGACTCTGATCGTCGTCCGCTGCGAACGTCAGCTGCGGGACAACCAGCATTGCAGCGATGGCCAGCATTCGTGTTCTGTTCATTGCGTCCTCACACTTTGCGCTTGGGGCGTACGTACAGTACCAAACTGTGGTCCTCGACGATGTATCCGTGTTTTTCGGCGATCTGACTTTGAAGCTTCTCGATGTCCTCGCTGACAAACTCTGTCACCTTGCCCGTATCCAGACACACCATGTGATCATGATGATGGCCGCGCTCAAGCTCGAAAACGGCCGAGCCGCCTTCAAAATGATGCCGGCGGACCAGCCCAGCCGTTTCAAACTGGGTCAGCACCCGGTAGACGGTTGCCAGCCCCACGTCCTCATTGACATCCATCAGCTTGCGATAAATGTCCTCAGCCGACATGTGCCGGGCGTCGCTGTTCTCCAGCAACTCGAGAATCTTGAGCCGAGGCAAAGTAACTTTGAGACCGGCGTTACGAAGGTCTGATGATTCCACGGCATGCGCCCATTGTCGGTGTTTCCGCTATTATTGACGTGCTCACCGAAAGTTTGAACCCTTGACCATCCGCATCTCAGGTGTGCCTCTGCTCCGATTCGGAGTTTTTGAACCAAATGCGGATCTGAACGGACCAACAAGCTGACGTGCACCTTTCACGCAGATCACGCCGTAATGCCGCCGGATGCCGGTAGTGCACACAGGCGACGCGACGGGACGTGCGGTGATCACTTCAACTCCACCAACAAAATCGGGTAAATCGATGCGTCTTGCTCTCGCACTCGGGGTTCTGGCCATGCTGGCTGGTTGTCAGATCATCTACAAACTGCCAACCCGTCAGGGCAACGTCATCGAACAAAAGCAGCTCGACCAGCTGAAGCTGGGAATGTCGCGCGAACAAGTGGTCTACCTGATGGGCACACCGCTTGCGGCCAGTCCGTTCCGCACCGACCGCTGGGATTACATCGGCTACTACAAATCGCCGCGGGGCAAGGTTTCCGAACGCACCGTCACGCTGTATTTCAGCGACGACACCTTGTCAAAAATGGAAGGCGTCGAACCGGTCCGCAACACGGCCGGCATCGAAAACCCCGACCTCAAGACCGTCATTGGCGAAGAGAAGAAGGCCGCGTCGCAGGACGCACGAGATGCCGACGCTGAAAAGCACGAATCCGGCGTCGTGATCACTCCCCAGTAACTCCCTCGCCCGTCAAGATTCAGCTGTGATCCTTGGCCTTGCGCCAGGATCGCAGCTGCAATGAGTCACCTAGTGTCGCGCCGCCTTGGCTGCACGCTGCCGCCTAACCTCCTTTGGATCGGCGATCAGGGGCCGGTATATCTCGATGCGATCGCCGGCCTTGACCGGATCCTCCAGCCGCGCAATGTGACTCCACAGTCCGACCCGCACCTGCGCCAGATCAATCTCCGGGAAACGGCGGCAGATTCCTGAGCGTTCGATCGCATCGGCAACTCGCGCATCCGGTTCGACGTCGATTTTCAGAATCACCTGCTCATCAGGCCGCGCGTAAGCAACTTCGACCGAGATCAGATCACCCTTGCTCATACAGCACCTTTGCTCTTGATGTGAATGCATCCAGGACATCGTTGACGGCGCGATCAATCCACGGCGCCAGCACAGATTCCAGAACCCGGCTACCGAAATCGACCGACATGTCCAGCCGGACCTTGGAGGCCCGCTCGTCCAGCGGGAGAAATGACCAACTACCACGCAACTGACGGAAAGGTCCCTCCAGCATTTCGATGTGAATGCTGCGTGCGGGTTCCATCCGGTTGCGCGTGACGAAACTGTCCTCCAGTCCGCGAACTCTGAATCCCAGTCGAGCCTGAATCAGCTCGCCCTCACCCTGCTCTATTCGTGCCGACACGCAGCCCGGCACGAAGGCCGGATAGGATTCGACGTCACCCACCATCGCATACAGATCAGCCGTACCGAATGGCAGCAACGCGGTTCTCGCAACAATAGGCATCAATTGTTCCAGACTGCCATGATCCGATCGATCAGACCGGTGGCGTACAAGAGAATAATGATCAGGCCGAGACGCGCCGGGTACCGCAGCAACAGATACCAGGTGCGGTAAAGCCAGCGATCGCGCTCGCCCCACAAATGGGATACCAGCTCGCGCGGCATGATACTGACGACGAATACGCAGACCAACAGCCCGGTTGCCGGCGCGAGCAGACTGGTGGTGAGGAACTGCACCCATTCAAAGAAGTTGCGTCCCCATACCTCGGCATCCTGCAGCACGCTGAATGACAACAAGCTGCCGATTCCCAGGTACCAGACCAGCAAGGCGCCACTGGTCGCGGCGAACACCCGGGTCCAGCGCAGCCGGTCCATCAGGTATCGGGTCAACGGCTCAAGCATTGCCGTGGCAGAACACAAGGTCACCAGGAACAAGGCCACAAAAAAGCCCACGCCGAACAGCACACCGCCGATACCGGCTGGGAGACTGCGCGGCAGCACCTGAAAGATCAACGCCAGCCCCGGAGCCGGCTGCAAGCCTGCGGACAAAATGATCGAAAAGATGGCGATCCCGGCAATCAGGCTGAACAGGACGTCAACAATCACCAGGGTCAATGCCATGTGCTTGACCGCCACGGCAGCGGGCAAGTACACACCCAGATTGATCATCACCCCGACACCGAGCGCCAGCGTGAAAAAAGCCTGGTGCATGGCCTCCAGTGTGCCGCGCCAGCCCAGGCGGCCAAAGTCCGGATCCAGCAGATAATGCACCGTCGTCATCGCATTGCCGCGACTGATCGCGTAGGCACACAACAACAGTACCAACATCGTCGCTGCCGGCATCATCCGTAGTGCAGCGCGCTCGACACCCTCTCGGAAGCCGTGAGCGACCACGACGCAAACGATGATCATGAAGATCGTGTGCCATGACAAGCTTCGTTCCGGATCACGGGCCAGCGACAGGAATACACCGGCGGCGTCCGCATCCGTCATGCCGCTGAAATTTCCGGCCCCCATGCGAAACGCATACGCCATGCTCCATCCGGCGATGACGCTGTAATACGAAAGAATCAGAACACCTCCGGCCAGTGCCATCAGGCCCAGCCAGGACCAGCTTCGGCGCGCTCGTGCGGTTTCTGCAAGCAATCGAAAGCCCGCGACCAGATCGTTTCGCATCCAGCGTCCGAGCATCCACTCTGCGGCAAGCAGCGGCATTCCGATGACCAGCAGCGCTGCAATGTAGACGAGCAGAAATGCTGCCCCTCCATACTCGCTCATCAGATACGGAACACGGGTCAAATTGCTGATACCCACGGTCGCGCCGACCGCCACCCACAGAAAACTGCGCGATGACGACCAATAGCCATAGCTGCTCTCGCGAATATTCACGCCACCATCCTTGCCCGCCCTGACGCAGCCGCCCTGATCACGCCCCCCCCATCAATAGCAACCACCGACCCGTCGCAGTCGATAGTCTAGCCTGCCCAAGGCGACGAACTCATATAATCCGGCCATGAGTAAATCCGAGAAGGAAGAACAGGCTGCGCGACAGATCGCCGTGAACCGGCGCGCGCGCCACGAATACCACATTGACGAGCGCTACGAAGCGGGTCTTGCGCTGCAAGGATGGGAGGTCAAAAGCCTGCGCGCGGGCCGAGTCCAGATCACCGAGGCTTACGTCACCCTCAAGAACGGCGAAGCCTTTCTGATCGGTGCGCACTTCACCCCACTCAAACAGACCTGCACGCACGAAATCGCCGACGCGACGCGAACGCGCAAACTGCTGTTGCACGAGCGGGAGCTAGCGGGACTGATTGGGAAGGTGGAGCGTGCGGGCTACACCTTGATTCCGCTGGATCTGCATTGGACCCGCGGACGGGCCAAGCTTGAAGTGGGCTTGGCCAAGGGCAAGAAGCAGCACGACAAGCGCGCCGACATCAAGGAAAAGGATTGGCAGCGCCAGAAGGAACGGCTGATGCGCCACAAGGCATAGCCACCGACGCTCGATTCAGGCGACGCATTACGCACTCACGGTGCTGGCGAGACGACCCGAACACCATAACCACTCGGCACTCGCCACAGGTGCCCGCGTTCGGCTACCGCGACTTAAGCAAGCGCCCGTGCCTGGCGGGCATCATAACGATGACCCAACCAGGACGGGCGCCAGTTCAAAAGCAATCTTTAGTCGTTGTCTTCAATGACGACCGTCATCCGTGACAGATCGCTAATCGTCGCGCCACCGTTGGCGATGTGCAGAAGGACGTAGAACTCCTCGGTCGGTTCAATCTTCTGGTCATCCGCAATTTCAATGGTGATCGGCTTGACTGCAGTGTCGTTATCCGCCCAGCTCACCACGCCATAGGCCTTGAAGTAGTCACCCTGAGGAATACCACGCCGATTGACGCGGGCATCGATCGCCGTGCCACTACGCATCAGATATTCAACCGACACCGCACCTCCCGACCCGTCCGCACGCCCGACGTAGACCGTTACCGTACCGGCACCCTCATTGACGTAACCCGTACCTTCCGTGAAATAGAAAGTTCCTGGCTCGCCCGAGGTCACTGTCACCAGGTGGTCTTCCACCTCACCATCCGGTGCAAGACCGATGGGCGTGTTGCAGGATTCCGCGGCACTGCACACACGGAACCGGGCAGCCGTTGTGCCTAAAGAGGCATCAGCGGGCACATCGACCGTCAGCAGGTTTGTTCCGTCGGTCGCCACGACATCGTAGGCAATCTGCTCACCGGCATCGAGCCAATCGCCATCCTGGTTCCAGTCGATCCAGGCGTTCAGCGACGCGTTGACCGGAACTGTGACATCCACGGAAACCGTCGTGCTCAAGCTCGTCCTGAGATTTGGCGCGGCTGAAAGACCATCCTCATCATCCGTGGCGGCTGCGTCATCGCCATCGGCATTGGCGCTGACCTGTCCGTCCGCTTCGGCGTCGGGACTCACTGCCCCCAGATACGGCCCCGCTGGATCAATCGTGCTGCATGCACCGTCGTTCGCAAGCAAGGTCGGATACGGGGCCGGCGCATCACCGCAATCTTGCGGAGCCGCGGCGTCAGCAACAAAGCGTGCCAGTGCGAAGTCGTACTTGGTCCCAGCGTAAGCGCGACCACCCAGAACAATGTAGCCATTGGCGTCCAGCACCATCGCGAAAGCGTGATCCTGCAGTCCGCCACCAGCAACATCGGCTTGCGTTCGCCCCGTCGGGGTGAACGTGGTATCGAGTGAGCCATCCTCGTTATACCGGGCGATGCCGAAATTCGAGGTGAAGATGCCACCGGCCACAATCTTGCCCGCGCCATCGACCGCCACGCTGTAGGCAATGTCATTGCCCGCCGAGGCGTCAGTCGTAACCAAGCCATCCGTATCGAAGGTCGTATCCAGGGCTCCGCCGGACGTATAGCGAGCGATCGCGAAACTGCCGCCCGAATAGCCCGCCGCAACAATTCGTCCGCTTCCATCAATCGTGACGCTGTATGCCTGATCCTTTGTGGCGCCGAAGTCGGTCGAGACCGTGCCATCGCCATCGAAAGTTGCGTCCAGTGCACCTGCCGACGTAAACCGCTGAACGATGAAATCAGCGGTAGTGTTGTTGGCCGTATACCCAGCAACAACAATGTTGCCGCTGCCATCGATCGCGACCGCCCTAGCCGCCTGCGCCGCAGCTCCGACTGCAATGCCGTCCGTATCGAACGTCGCATCCAGGCTGCCATCGGTGTTATAGCGAATGACCGTTATAACGTTATCGACGGCACCCGCAACGACAATCTTCCCATCGGCTTGAATTGCCATCGCATAAGCAGAATCGATAGCTCCGTAATTCGTGATGATTGATCCATCCGTGTCAAAGGACGTATCCAATGATCCATCGGCATTAAAACGGGCCACGCCGATCTCGCTGTTGCCGAACCGCCCTGCCACCGTTCCTGCAACAACGATCTTGCCGTCGCCATCTATCGCAACACCGTAAGCGTTATCACCGGTAGCCGAAAACAGATCCTCAATTTCGACTTCACCCGCGGTGCCAAACGTCGCATCAAGACTCCCGTCCGCGTTGTAGCGGGTGATCACAAAATTGCCGTTGGTCGACGAGCCGCTGTACCCGGCAGCAACAATCCGATCGCTGCTATCGATAGCGAGCGCACGAATCTCGTCGTTGTTTCCCACAGCGGTATCGGTGATGACGATACCGTCAGTATCAAAAGTGGTGTCCAGATCACCACTTGCCGCATATGCGCCAACCGCAACAACGCCGGCAAGCGCTCCAACCAGCCGGACGGTCAATTTTTTTATCATGAAATTTCTCCTTAGTGAGTCGACAGACTAGCCCTAATCGAAGACGCCTTCCTTATTTCAAATCGAGATGGTCAAGAAAGTTCCGGGGCGCTGACTTGAAATCCCTCCGTACCGGCTACATTACCTGATAGACTGTAACTGTTCTTCGGGGGTGACCGGCTTCGACGTGGGTCACGGAATCCGAGGTGCATGCCGAGGCGTCACGTCCTCGTTAATCCTGTGGCAACCTAAGCTAGTTGCGAACGACTCCAACTACGCCCTCGCCGCCTAAATCCGGCGAGCGTTCCACTCCCTGGTTCCGATGCCGGAGAGATTGGGACGTCGACTTACATCGGATCGCAGTGACGTCCGCCCTTGGCCGATCTGCTAAAACCTTAAGGGGATAAGTGACAGCGTTCCGTGCCTGTTCGGCAGCTGTTGACGAAAATTAAAGACAGGCTAAGCATGTAGAGCCGAGGGCTACGAGCTTGCGGACGCGGGTTCAATTCCCGCCACCTCCACCAATTCGTCGTCTATAGATGTCCACAGAAGTGTACTAACCCCATAGAAATATGGGGTTTTTTATTGCACGTCGTCCACCTGAGGCCAT
>JBFFJL010000143.1:0-8569 GCA_041555955.1 Nevskiaceae bacterium | reverse complement strand
CTATTCGGGTCTCAAGCAGTTCGACGCTGCCGCGCAGGCTGTCGCCAGCGGCGGTGTCAGCGACAACCGGGAACTCACCGAAGCGCTGGTGTCAGGTCAACAGGCCCAGCAGCAGATCGAGGCGTCAGCCAAGGTCCTGAGCACGGCCGACGAGACCCTCGGGACGCTCATCGACAGCTTCGCCTGATTCGCAGCAATTGCCTGCAGGGCCCTGGCAAACGCGTTCGCTTCAATGACTGTTACTGGCGCAGCCTGACGCGGGCCAATCCCGCGACTCCGCGACGTGGCCAAGTAGCGGCGCACGTCTGCGTCGACTACTCCCGGCATTGGTTGTGCCTCTAGCTCGATGTCATCGTTTGAAATGCGCCAGAGAACGCCAACGTCACCAGCCTTAATCGGCACGAATAACCAGCACCCCTGGTGACGCCGACGCCCCAACAACGATGCCTGCAATCGATCGCTCAGTACGTTGAGGTTCAGAGACTCACCCCAACCCATCCTGGGTCTTGTGACCCTTGGGGCTGCGACACAGCCCGTTGCTCGCATCGGCTGCCGCGCAGCCCAGCATGACCTGCATCAAGGCGCACCTGCCCGATCTCCGATCTGATGGGAAGATAAACCCGCGTTAGAGCAGGTGCGAGATGGAGCGAGTCAAGTCACTGGACGCGGCGTGGTTGTATCTGGAATCACCAGAGACGCCCATGCACGTGGGATGCCTGCAGATCTTTGCGCTGCCGCGCGGTGCCGGGCGCACCTATGTGAAGAAGCTGGTCCAGACCGCGCGCACGATCACCCAGCTGGAACCACCGTTCTCACTCAAGCGACACCGCTCTGCGCTCGGCAGTGTGCTGCCCTCCTGGGAGGAAGAAACGCAGCCGGACATGACGCACCATGTACCGCATCACGCGTTACCGGAACCCGGCGATGCGCGCGAGCTGGAAAACCTGGTGGCACGCCTGCAGAGCGATGAGCTCGATACTGCACGCCCATTGTGGGAGTGCCACATCATCGAAGGTCTGGCGGATCACCGCTTTGCCATCTTCACCAAGATCCATCATTCGTTGCTGGACGGTGTCGGCGGCATGCGCCTGCTCGAAACCATGCTGGCGACGAGTCCGAAGGACCGCGGCCTGCCGGCCTTGTGGTCGCGACATCCGGATCACCACCGCTCGGCGCCCCATGATGACGGCGACCACACGCCCGGCGCCGTGATCGAGCATGTGCTGCATTTTGCAGCCACCCAACTGCATGCGATGCAGGGGCTGTATCGCACAGCCAAGGCCTTCGGCAAGGCCGCGCTGGACCCCAAGTCGTCCCCGCTGGCATCGCCGTACACCGCACCGAAGTCGATGCTGAACGGACCCGTCTCGCAACAGCATCGTCTGGTGACACTGGATCTTTCTTTGACTCGGGTGCGCCGGCTGGGCAAGCGCGCAGGGGTGACGGTCAACGATGTATTTCTGGCGATGTGTGCCGGCGCCCTGCGCCGCTACATGCAGGAGCACAATGCATTGCCGGAGCAACCGCTGGTGGCAGGACTGCCGGTGTCCCTGCGCCCAGCCGGCGATACCACTGTCGGCACCTTGGTGACCTTCATTCTCTCCAGCCTGGGCACGGACCTCGATGATCCGGTGGAGCGGCTGATGGCAATCCATCGCTCGACGCTGGCCGCCAAGCATCAGTTGCAGGAACTCGACCGCGCGGCACTGACCGAATACACCTTGCTGCTGATGGCGCCATTCATCGTCAAGCTGCTGTCCGGCCTGGGCGCAACAGGCCATCCGATTTTCAATCTGGTGATCTCCAACGTTCCAGGCCCGAGCCGTCCGCTTTACTACAACGGCGCACGCCTCACGGCGATGTATCCGACTTCGATCGTCACCCACGGGCAGGCCTTGAACATCACCGTGCTGTCGTATGCGCGCCGCCTCAATGTCGGCTTTACCGCCTGCGGCCACTCGGTGCCGCATCCGGAACGGCTTGCGCAATACGCGGTAGAGGCACTTGAAGAGCTGGAATCAAGCCTGCAGCCGCGACGACGACGGCGCTCCGCCGCCTGAGCGCGCGCACCACCCTGCTCCGCCGCGGCGGCTCGGCGCAGCGATAAACGGGACGACGCTTACATCGAGATCGAGCCCTTGCGGAATTCACTGCCACCCAGCAGCGCGTTGACAAGCACCGGCTGACCGCCGCGCGCAAGTTCGCGCGCGGACTGCAGCACCGTTTCCGCCTCACCGTCGTTACGAATCACCAGCCCTTGAGCGCCCAGGCCCATCGCGGCGGCGTGGTAATCGCTGGCGCGCAGCGGACAACCGACATCATCCTTGAGCACCTCGACCTGCTCGCGTGCGATCTGCGACCAGCAGGCATCGTTGCCCACGACCGCGATCAGACCGATGCCGTGACGCACGAAGGTGTCGAACTCCATCAGGCTGTAGCCCAGCGCGCCATCGCCGAACAGGGTCCACAGTTCGGTCTCCGGCCGGCATAGTTTGGCCGCCAGCGCGAAGCCCGCACCGACACCGAGCGTGCCGAACACGCCGGGATCGAGCCAGCTCAGCGCATCCCTCGGGCTGAGGATGTAGGACGCGGTCGCCACAAAATCTCCACCGTCGGCAACGATCATACTGTCGTCGGCAAGCTCTCTGTCGATCTGTTTGCACAGCGCCAGCGGATTCACGCCGTTGTCCGACGGCACCGCCTGCGCACTGATTTCGGTTTCGCGCTGCGCATCGCGTCCGCGCAGTTCCTCGAACCAGGGACCGCGATCCGGCACTGACACGGGTGCGGCTTGCGCGAGCGCGCGCAGGAACGCTGATGCGTCGGTCACCGCGCCGACCTGTGGACGGCGGTTGAGCCGAAGATCGTGACGGTTGCGATTGACCGAGACCACCGGCGTGCGCGGGCGGATATGTGCGCCGTAGTCGAGCCGGAAGTCGCAGGGCACACCGGCAAGAATCACCAGATCCGCGGCACGCAGTGCATCGCGACGCTTGTGCCGCATCTGCAGCGGATGATTCGCTCCCAACAGACCGCGTGCCATGCCGGACAGATACACCGGAATACCGAGCTGCTCCACCGCCGCACGCAGGGCGGAGACCGCGCCGACATCCAGCATGGCCTGACTGCCGATCACCATCAGCGGCCGTTTTGCTAGGGCAATGCGCTGCACCGCAGCGGCAACGTCGGACGCCTGCGGACGCAGCGGCACGACCATCTCGGGCGCCTCGGACGGCGCATGGACCTCGGCGAACTGTCGGTTCAGGTGCAGGCGCAGGTATGCCGCGATGGCGTGTTCACCGAGGCCTGCACCGGGACGCGGCGTGGACTTGGCGATGTACCACTGGCGCACCAGCGCCTCGTCGTACAGCAGGTCCACCGGGCATTCGAGAAACACCGGGCCCGGCGTGCCCTCGGCGGCAACGCGCAGCGCGCGGCGCAGCATCGGTTCGAGATCGCGCACGCGTTTGGCCTGCGCAGCCCATTTGACGCTGGAGCGGATCAGCGACATCTGGTCGATGTCCTGCAGCGCACCGCGGCCACGCAACACAGTGGCGGTGGCACCGCCCAACAACACCAGCGGCGACTGCGCCAGGCGCGCGTTCTGCACCGCAGTCAGCGTATTGGTGAGACCTGGACCGGCGGTGACCGCGGCGACGCCCGGGACCCCGGTCAGCCGCGCAACCGCATCGGCTGCAAAGACCGCCGTAGCCTCGTGTCGCGTGTCAACCACGCGGATGCCCTGCGTCTTGCAGCCGACCAGGATCGGCGAGATGTGTCCGCCGCAGAGCGTGAACAGAAAACGCACGCCCTGCGCTCGCAGAACGCGCCCGATGATTTCGCCCCCATTCATTAATTCTGTCCTCCCGGTACGCTGCCGTAGCATGCGCACCGCCTGGTTGACTGACCTTGATCCAGATCATCCAGGGCTGCGGACAGCAGCAGTGAATGCGGCGGAGATCATCCGCTGACTGCAGTCAGCGCCGAGCAATCGCTACAGCACCTCCCCCAGCCATCCCAGCCCGAGGAGCCAGCTTGTCATTGATGTACTGCACGTTGTCATTTCACGACAGCAGACACACGACCTGGACCTGCACCCAAGGGCGCTGACCGAGCCCTGGCCACCCCCGTGTTAAGGTTCGGTGCGACTCCCGTTGCTTCGTCCGGATCGGACAGGAGCGCAGTGCTGGGGCTTGCCATTTCCCCAGTTTATGTTGTCATTTCCAGACAGGCCGAAGACCTGGAGGAGAGATCATTGGCAAGCCGAGGCGCCCCCCTGTTACCTGCGCGTTACTACGTGCTGTTCTGCGATTGGCTGAAGTCTGTAGGCGTCAATATCGAGCCGCTGCTGAAGCAGTCGGGCATCGATGTAGGCGAGTTCTTCGGCCCTGATGCCATGCTGACGCTGGAGCAGGTCGACGCCCTGCTGGATGCATCGTTCGAGGCCACCGGTCGCCCCGACCTCGGCTTCGACTGGGGGCGTCTGATCAAACTCAGCTCGCATGACATTCTTGGTTACGCACTGCTCAGCAGCCCGACGCTGGATTACGCGTTGCGACTCAGCTCGCGCTTCTATCGGCTGATGACGCCCACCTTCCGCATGAGCTACCGACGCGATGCCGAGCTCGCCGAGCTGGAGTTCAGTCCGATGATCTCAATGAGACCGCAGACGCTGCGCTTTCACATCGAAGGCATCTCGGTATCGGTTCATGACCAGCTGCGAATCCTGCTCGGCGGCACCGTTCAGCCCTACGACTACTACGTCTCGATCACCCAGCCGCCATATCACCAGCGTTATCGCGAACTGGCACCGGCGCGCTGGCACTTCGAGTCGCAGCCGACGCCGGGCATGCGCATTGCGCTGAGCGCCAATCTGGTCGATCGGACGCTGGCAATGGCGGACCGCACCGCATTGCAGATGGCCGAGGCGCGCTGTGAGGCCTTGCTGGAACGGGTCAGTCAGGGCGCCGGCCTCGCCGATTGGGTGCGGATGATGCTGTTCGAAGCGCGTGACGGCATGCCAACACTCGATGATCTCGCGCACATTCTGCACATCACCTCGCGCACATTGGACCGTCGCCTGCGCAAGGAAGACCAGCACTTCCTCGACATTGCCAAGCAAGTCCGTCACGACAAGGCGCGCAGCTTACTCGCTACCGGCAAGATGTCGGTTACCCAGGTCGCGCTGCAACTGGGCTATCAGGACGTCGCCAACTTCACCCGGGCATTCAAACGCGACAGCGGCATGAACCCGACCGAGTTCATAGGCACCGAACGCAAGTAGTCCTGCACCGATCCACCCGCCATGTCTCTCAGCTCGCACCGAGAATTGCGGCACGGTCGCCGGCACCGCCTTGCGGATCGACACACAGGAACGACGGCACCCCGTCTTCGATGGCGTATGAGGGCAGATTGGACTGACTCGAACATGCCTGTCCGTCGGAGGTGAACTCCCAGTCGCGCAGCCAGGTGACGCGAGTCGGGCTCGGATAGGTCACGAAGGTCTTGGTTGCCGGGATGAAGCGGAACCAGCGATCCGACATGTTGGACGTGATCCAGATGTCCCCGGTGATCGGATGGATGTTGAGCGCGTACGGCACTTCGTATTCGTTGGGGGCCAGCAGCGGCAGCGGATAGCTTTCGAACTTCTGGGTCCCGGTGTCGTAGCTCATCAGGGCACTGTCGTCGAAGGCGGGAATCCACAGCACGCCGTTCTTGTCGAAGCGCGGACGGCGCGGTCCCCCCTGCGGGGTGTCGATTTCGGTGACTTCCTGCGTGATCGGATCGATGCGTCCGATCTTGTTCAGATACAGCTTGGCGTACCAGATCGATCCGTCGACCGGATTGACGTCGATACCGTAGGGGAAATTGAGAATCGAGTGCCCGAGATTGGCGAACTTGTGCGGCGATAGCTTCAGTTGCAGATCGTTGCCGGGAAACCAGGCCGCGAGCTTCATCACCACCGGCAGGCAGAGGTCGGTCACCCAGCGCCAGAAACCGTTGTGCGGCAGGCTGATGACCGTGAAGGTTTCCGTCTTCGGATCGAAGCGAACGACCTCGTTCGACAACACTACGGTGAACCACACGATGTCATTCTTGTCGACGCGGATCGTGTGCGGATACAGATGCCGGGGCCCCAGCTCATAAACCTTGAACTGCTTGGTCTTGGGATCAAACGACGCCAATGACGATGACAACGCGTTGGTGATCCAGAAGCGTCCGTCACTGGTCTGCGCGAGGCTGTGCGGACCGTGCTTGCCGGTGAACACGCCGATCGGCAGCGGAATGCCCGACAGCATGCCGCCCGTTGGCAGATCGATGTCAGGCTCATGGAAGACCTCGACCTTGTTGGTCTTGCGATCGAGGAACCAGATCACGTCGTGCCCTTCGTCTGCACCGTACAGATTGTCGTCCTGGCCCACCGCTGCGTCGTGAATGAACGACAGACCGTCGCCGACCAGCCACTCTTCGACCTTGGCGTTTTTCAGTTCGGGACTGACGTCGTACCGCTGGATGACCTTGACCGGATCGGGCGTAAATCCACGCGTCAGGGCTCCGGCGATACCGTCCGCATCGGCGTCCGTCAGCATCGCGAAGTAGCCTTCCATGCGCCGGATGGTGGCGCGCCACGCGGTCTCTTCACGCGGCACACGGGTCAGCGAGTTACCCATCTGATGACAGTAGTTGCACTGACTGACAAAGGCGGCACGCAGCTCGGGATTGTCCCACTGCAGCTTGGTCAGATGCGCCGACGCGGTCAGCGTGTCCGACAGCTTCTGTGGATCACTGATTTTCTCCACAGTGAAGTCGACCTTCACGGTCGTCTCGCCCTGCGCCTCCACGGTCCGCACCACGTCCTCGAAGTACGGCACCCGCGCGCGCACAGCCAGCGCGCCGTCGTAGCCGGTGCGGATCGCATAGCTACCGTCTTCAGCGGTGTAGACCGTGGACTTGCGCTGCTTGTCGGCGCTGAACACCGTCACCAGCGCACCGGACACCGGCGCACCGGAGGCCGTCACCACATGGCCGGAAAACTGCGCAGCCAGTGCGGCTGGACTGCCCAGCACGGCGGTCAAAGCGATGCCGGGAAGCCAGAGGGATCCGGGACGCATGGCGAACTCCTGTAAGACTCAAATTTGGACATCGGAGGCCTCGACCGCAGAATGCTCCGCGTTGAGTCAGCCGGCAATGCGGACAATGAAACATATGATGGGGTCTGCCACATCACGCGCCTGCGGCAACCTCCGCAGCGCCTGAAACACGCGCGGCAGCCGGGCCCAGAAGTCGAGCACAACCGTAACACCGTCAGCACCGGCGTCAGCCCAGCTTGCTGTGTGCAGCGCGTCATCGACCCGCATTTCGATACTGCCGCCCTGAATCAGCTGCAGCAGCAGCCTCATCTGCCCACGCATATTCGTGCGCCTCAGGCGCGCCTGCGGGCTGGCTGCGGACATGGCGTCGCGTCGATGCCGAACGCGGCCTCCAGTTCAGGCAGAGCCTCTCCGGCATACACCGCCATCCGCTGCATGTGCGGCAAGGCATCTCGGCAACCGGTGAAGCCAAAATTCAAGGTGCCGGCGTAGCTGGTACAGGTGATATTCAGCGCTTGACCGTCGAAGGGATTGGAGACCGGATACATCGCCTCCAGACGCGCTCCGCGCAGATACAGGGGCTGTGTCGGACCCGGCACATTGGACACGGCAACGTTGAAATACGGCCGCGAACGTCCTGAGAATCCGGACAGCAACTGCACAATGAACGGCGCCAGCATCAGACTGCTGTACTGAGACAGTGCTTCCTTGGGCAAGCTCTGCAGATGCGCCTTGGCGCGCCGGGTTGCATCACGGATTGTTTCGAGCCGCATGCGTGGGTCTGCGACGTCAGTCGCGATGCCGCTCAACATCATGCTCACGGCGTTGCCGCCCGAGGTATCCCCGGCCGGCCGCACGCTGACCGGAATGCCGGCGACCAGTGCGGTTGCCGGCAGCGCGTTGGCGTCCTTGAGGAAGCGCCGGATTGCCGCCGCACACAGCGCCAGCACCACATCATTCAGCGTCGCATCTGCCGCGCGTGCAACGGCCTTGATCCGCGCCAGGTCGAACTGCTGTGTCGCAAACCGGCGCTGGCCGCCTATCGGCACATTGAGCACCGAGTTGGGCGCAACAAACGGCGCGGTCAGCGTGCCGTGGTCGAACAGGGCCGCACTCGCCACCCGCCCCACCGCCCGCGCCACCTTCGGAGTTACACGGATCTGTTCCCGCAGCAGCGAACTCAACGCCGGGGCAGCGGCTTCCTTGCTGCGTTCGTTCTGCGCCGTAAACGTTGCCCAGGGCGACGGCGTTTCAGCGGCGGGGTTTTCGCTGAGCGACTGCGTCATCAGGCGCATCGCCGTGACCCCGTCGGCGATGGCGTGATGAATCTTGGTGTACAGCGCAAAACGATTGTTCTCCAGGCCTTCGATCACGTGGCATTCCCACAGCGGGCGCCGACGATTGAGGCGGTGGCTATGGAGTCGAGACACCAGCTGCCCCAGCTCGCGCTCGCCACCGGGCCGCGGCAGTGCCAGATG
>JBFFJL010000142.1:0-8652 GCA_041555955.1 Nevskiaceae bacterium | reverse complement strand
CTGCTTTCCGCGGACAGTCGTGCTGTCGTCACCGGAAGAATCTCAGCGTCTCAAGTTGGTTGCTGACCACAATGGCCATGAACATGCACATCGGCGTGGACATCGTGTCGCTTGCACTCAAGAAGCACTCGCCCCCGTTGTCATGGTCGCAGGCGGAAGCTAAGGCCGATGCCATGGCGCCGGACAAACCGGAAGCCAGCGCCGCTGAAGCCCCTGCTGCGGACACTGAAGCCCGTTCGGGAACCGATTGTGCGCAGCGGCTTGGCTGCCATACGGCAATTCGGAAATCTGTCGAAAATTATGAGACCAATTATGAGACCAATTATGAGACGCGGCATGTTTCGTGGAGCGCTAGCGTAGGCGGCGATGAGTGACCCGGATTTTTCTGGATCACACTCATGCTGGCGCCGCAGCATTTGCAGATTTTCCGTCCGGCAGTGGCTAAGGTGAGATTTGCCGCCAATCTACTGCGTAGAAAGCCGCGCCACGCTCAGGTCTTGCAATACAGAGCGGGCCTCGCGGGGCGCCTTGACTAAAATTTGCAGGTCTGGCTCTTCTGCGAGAAAGCTGTGCAAGGGCGCTTCGGGCGGTACAGAAAGTCGTCGTGATCTGAGGCAGAACGGCAATGCCCACAGCCGCAGTCCTTCCAACTTCGGAAATTCGAAGGCCGGCAGCGGCTGGTCGAACATGGCTGTCCTCGGGTAGATCAGAACAACGTCACCTTTACCGTCCAGGTAGCTCTGGCCATAGGCCTGCAACTGGTAGAAGTCGCTCTGCGAGAGGCCGTACTTGTCTGTGCCATTGGCCTTCATTCTGTCCAGCAGCTTCCACTTTGTATCCAAGACAAAGGCGTCGCGGCCGGCGTCTCGAATAAGTAGATCAGGCTTCAGGCGAAACCAGTTCTGCTCACGATGGCGGACGAGGTGGTGGCTGTGTGCCTGAGTCTTCAGGGTAAGTGGTCGCACCAGTTGTCTTGCAAGGTACTTGGCGACGAATGCCTCGAACACCGCTTCCATCGGGAACAGTAGCGATGGTGCACGGTGGCCGCCCGTGCCGGTCAAAGGCGACTCCTCATCGAGTATGAGGTGGGCCCACGCCAGCGCATCGGCGTAATATCCCATGCCCCGATCCAGCCGCACCCGCTGAAAGTCGATCCGGGGCTGCGTCGACGCGGGCACATCCGAAAACACAAACTGCAGTTCGCGGGCTAGTTGCTGATTGGCCTGCGATGCAGACAGCGTCAGTACTCGCCGCAACGCGGTGTGCAATAACCGGTTCTCCGGCCGATCGGTCGAAAACTCGTCGTGCTCGGTAAAGAATCGATCGGCGCGAAACAGGTTCTGCCGCAAGTGTGGAGCCGTCAGCAGCTTGCCGCGCAGGGCGAAGAGGTTGTCTTGTCGGCTCGAATAGTCGCTGCGCAACCCGCGCTTGACGATGTGTTCGACAGTCCGGATAAATTCCGCGATGAAGACTTCTAGCAGCGGCATGCGCGTTGCCGTGATCTTGGCGCTATCGGTTTGAATGTGGCGGAAACCCTGAAGGCAGCAGAGCATTTCGATCAGAAGCTGACGTGCCTCTTTTGCGCCGCCTCCGATGGCCTTTCCGACTTTGGGTAAGACCTCGATCTGAAATCCATCCGGTGCGCGGATCACGCCGACGAAGCTGGTGACCTGCACAACGCGACGTCCTCTGCGCTGGGTGAGACGCAGCCACGCCGCCTCGCCTTCCTCGGCGGCCCGCAGGCACTGATCTTCCAGCCAAGCGTAGACCTGATCCGGGATGTGGTGCAAACCCTCAGCATTCCCCGCGTCTGACCCCGCCGCTATTAGGGCGTCGAATTCGTAGATCGTGATGCCGTTCACCGTGGCCCCGGCGTTCAGACCGATAGGGTCTGGTAAATGCCGATGTAGGCATCCGGATTGGAGAACGCGGCATCCTGAACCGTGTAGCGGTGCTTTGTGGCGTAGCTGTCCAGGCCGTGGTCGCTTCCGAACAGTCGCGCCAGATCGTCATCATGATCGTCGCTCTCATGCACAAACTGCGTTGCTTGCGGCTTCTGGTTATCTGCCAGGACGAGGCGAATCTTCTGCCAATCCTCAAAGAAGTACTCTTCGAGCAGCGGCAGAATGCGGGTACTGAATATCTGCTGCAAGGCGATCAGCCGCTCATCGCCATCGGGCACCTTGGCCAGCGGCGTGAAGTACGCGTGGCCAATACAGTGATCGCGGTCGTAAAGCGCCTCGACCCGCAGATTGATCGCGCTGAGCATCCGAGGCACGTCAATCACCTGCTCGCCGGCGCTAACTCGAAAGCCCGCGAGGGGCGCGCCCGGGTCATCGCGGGAATTCGGCATCACCGGCACGAACTCGAAGCGACGGCGCAACGCAGTATCTAGCAGAGCGAGCGACCGATCCGCGGTATTCATCGACCCAATGATGTCTACGTTTGCCGGTACCGAGAAACTCTCGCCCGAGTAGGGCAGCGTCACCGACACGGCGTTCTCGGCACCTTCGCGCTTGTCGGGTTCGATCAGGGTGATCAACTCGCCGAAGATCTTGCTGATGTTGCCCCGGTTGATCTCGTCGATCACCATCGCAAATCGCTGGTCCGGTGCCGACCTGGCCCGGCGGCACAGGTCCTTGAAGACGCCCGAGCGGATCTCGTATTGGATCTCGCCAGCTTCCGTATTACCGTCGAGCACAGGCCGCAGACCCTCGACGAATTCCTCGTAGCCGTACGACTGGTGGAAGGTGACGAAGCTATAGCGCTGGACCGCCCCGGTGTCGCGGTGGCCGGCTTTGAGTTCATCGACCAGGTGGACCAAATCCTCGCAGGTGTCCCGCCAGTCGCCCGCCAGGTGCCAGACCGACTCTGCCGACTTGTCAAAGACGCCAGGCGCGAGGCGCTTCTTGAGCTTCACCGTCGCGGAGTCCTCGATCGCGTGTGAGTTCAGCGTCTGCCAGAGGGTTTGACGGATGTTCCGGTTCGGGCCGTTGGCGGTGACCACCGCCTTGATGAACGGGTGCTCCGTGAGATCGCTGACCTTCCCTTTGTCGCCGAGATCGTACAACGCTGCGACGGCGACCTCCCACCACTTGAGCACCGCGATCTTTTCCGCAATGAACTGGTTGCACCATTCCTCGCTAGAGACCGCTGTCATGGCCTGCTCATACTCTCGCTTGAGCAGCTTCGACAGCTCGTAGGTCTTGCCCGTGCCGGGCGGGCCGTAGTAGATGCGGTTGACCGGCTGCCTCGTGTCCTCAGTATCGGTGACCTCGTCGTCGTCCGAGTCCTCTCCAGGATCGAGCGGGTCGTCCCGGAGTTGATCCGGCCATAGGCCGGGCCGCTCGGTTTCGAGCACCAGCCAATCTTCGAGCGAGCCCATCTCGGCCGACAGGGCCGATTCGATCTTCGCGACCAACTCCTCGGTCAGAAGCTCGCGGTTGAGCCTGGCGACAGGCCCCGTTGGTCGGGTCCAGCTGATCTTGCGGGCCCTGGTTCCAAGGACGACGCCAAGCACCCCCACCGCTCGCTCGCTGCCGGGGTTCTTGCGCCCAAAGCGCACCTGAATGCCCTTGCCCATGTGCCACCAGTCTAGCCCGGCACCGTGCGCCGCCTTGGCCAGCCGGCAGAACAGCGCCTTATCCTGCGGCGACCAGGATGCGCGGAAAGTCTGAAATGCTGGCTTGCTGTCGAAGTGTTTGAGCAGGTCCTCGTCGCTGAGGGTCTTGCCGAGGTCGAGCCTGGTGACCACCTCGTCGTAGCGCAGCTCGAATGTTCGAATCGCCTCGACGCTCCACGCCGCCAATTGGTCCAGCGATTTCTCAAGGCCATCGGCTGTAGGCAACTTTGCAACAAAGGGCGCCGTGTTATCGTAGGAGCCGCGCAGCGTCAGATACGCACGCCGCGTGGCGTTCGAGTCGTCGAGCCCCACCGTGTCGATCTTCACCACGAACCCGTCATCAGCACCAATGCCGACCGTGTAGGCGAGTTCTTTCGGCGCTTCCGACGATGGGTAGATCTTGGCCCAGTTGTAGCCGGCGAAGTGATTGCCCTGGTTTGTCGGACGCTTGCGGATCTCAACGTGGCCCAGGGGAAACAGCGCCTGTTTTACGTGCTCAGCCCAAGCCTCCGTCACATCGTAGGCCTTCTTGAGGTCCTCGTAGGCGCGGTTCTGCTCCGGGTTCGACTCGTCGCGTTTCTGCCCCTTCCATCGGTTTAGCAGCTTGAAGTGGTCACTGGTGAAGTAGTCCGCCATCGTTCTCAGATCCCCTCGACATCGATTCCATGCTCGGCCAGCCAGGCCTTGCGCTGAGCGTAGTCCGGCATGGCGCGCTCCACGCGCAGCCAGAACGCTGGGGTGTGGTGCGGCTCGTGCAGATGGGCGATTTCGTGAACCACCACATACTCGGTGATGCGCGCCGGCAGCAGGATCGCCTTCCAGTGGAAGTAAAGCCAGTCGCCCTTGCCGCACGATCCCCAGCGGTAACCCAGGTCCTGCACCTTCACGCCCACAGGTGAGACCTCCATGCGGCTCCTGTACTCAGCCACCCGGCCCGATAGCCAGACCTTGGCCCGCTCGCTGTACCAGCGAATGAAGTGCTCGCGCGCGGCGGGCAGGGCGTCCCGGCGCAGACAGAAGCGGCCGGCTGCCAGCTTTAGCGCCACGTCCTGTTCATCCACCAGCTTCAACCGATAGCTGCGCCCGAGATACAGGAAACCCTCGCCGGCGACGAACTCCTTGTGCGGAACCTGATGTTTCAGGCGGTCTTTCTCGGCCAGCTTGGTGTAGATCCAGAGGCGCTTTTCCTGGACGAAGGCGCGCAGCGCGGTCTCGTCTACCTCGGGTGGAGCCGACAGCACCAGCTCTCCGTCACGTTCCACGGTGATCTGCATCGTCCTGCGATGCGTGCTATGCCGAACGTGGAATTGCAGGTCGTCCACATGAAGCTTGGGCCACTTCACCGGTGCGAGCATCGGGTCACACCTGCACCAGCTTGTCGTGGTTGGCGCGCGCCTGTTCCATCAGCTTGTCCGCCAGCACGCCCGCCTTCTCGGTATCCACCAGCGGCGGGCGCAGCCGCATCAAACGATCGAACAGCACTCCGTTCAGATTGTCCTGATCCGATCGGCGGTGGGGCTTCCAGATGTCTCGGTTGCTATTCAGCTCCTCGATCAGCACGTCCACCAGATCGACAGTGACGTCCTTCAGCCTTAGGAGGTCGGCCGGGGTCGGCGTCTGCCCGGCGCAGACCACGTCCAGCACGGTGCGCAGGAACGGCGCGCAATGCTCGGGCAAGTCGCTCGGCGCATCGGCACTGCCTGCCTTGCCCGTGCGCAGTTCGTCGATGATCTTCTGCAGTTGCGAGATCACCTCGTTCCACTTTTCGCCCAGCGTTTTGAGAATGTCGTTCAAGTGCTCAGAGAGCTTGCGGTACAGCACCGGGTCTTCATCGGTGTGCTTGCGGATGTGCGAGCGAATTGCGTGCTCCATTTCGGACGCCTTGGCGCGGTCGTTCGCGGCCCGGGCCACATGCGTGTCGAACTGGGCATCCGTCAGCTGAATCGGCGGAATCTTGGGATCGATGCCCAGCGAGATCACATGGTCGTCGATCAGCTTGCGCACCTTGGCGCCGACATCCTTGCCCAGTACCGGCGTGTCCTTGTAGCGGTTGCGGGCGCGGGCGTAGATATAAGCGAGCTTCTTGGCGTCCTTGGTATACGGCAACCCCTCAGGTCGTGGCAGCACGGTGTCCAGTGACCCCAAGAAGGCCTTGAGCTTCACGGCGAACTCGGCGCGCAACTTCTCGCTGCCCAATGCCTCGACGCAGGCTTCGGAGTCCTCCAGTGATTCAATGCCTCGCTGGCGGAACAGATCCACCACGCGCAGATGCCGGTCGCGCAGCACCGGCACCTCGTCCTTCAGACTGGCCAGCGCGCCTTCCACGTCCTCATCAGCGTAAGCCGCCAGCGCCTCCTTCAAATGCTGTGCTACGCCGTAGTAGTCCACCACGATGCCGCAGCGCTTGCCGAAGCCGGTGCGGTTGACGCGGGCAATCGCCTGCAGCAGTTCCGCCTCGCGGATCGGGCGGTCGAGGTACATCACGCCCTCGATTGGCGCATCGAAACCGGTGAGCAGCATTGACTTCACCACCAGGAAGGCCAGCGGGTCGGTCTTCTCGGGTCTGGTATGGAACAAAGGCTTCTTGAAGCGCTTGATCAGCTGCTCGTGCGCTGCGCCGTCGGTCCACTGCTTCCAGGCCGGGTCGTCGTTGTTGCTGCCCGAAATGATGGGCGCGAATTCAATGCGCGCCAGCATGTCGCGGTAGCGCCAGGCCTGCACCACCGCCTGCACGCTCACAGGGCGCTGACACAAGGCCTCGTCATCCAGCGCCTTGTCCTCAGGCGAGAGCGCGTGGGCCTCGGCCAGCAACTCATCGCGAGCTGACCGCAGGGCCTCGAAATAGCGAATCGCCGCCAACCGGCTGTACGCCACCACCTGCGCCTTGTAGCCGTTGGGCAGGATGTTGGTCACGTAGTGGCGAAGGATGTCGCGCGCTTTGTCGGCGATCAGCGCCGGGGCGTCAAAGATGTGCCCCTTTGTGGCGTACTTTTTCTTGATCGCCTCCAGCTCCTCCGGCGAGTGCTGGCGGAACAGGTCTTCGAACAGCTCGTCCAGGCTGGCGCCGTCCTTGATCGCGCCGTTGGCCGTGCGGCCCTCGTAGAGCACCGGCACGGTGGCACCGTCGGCCTCGGCTTCCTTGATGGTGTACTTGTCGATGAACTCGCCAAAGATCTCGTGGGTGCGCTTCTTGTCGCCCATGATGATCGGCGTGCCGGTAAAGCCGATGCGTGCACAGTTGGGCAGGCCCGCCAGCAGGTTGGCATGCAGGTCGCCCGCCTGGGTGCGGTGCGCCTCGTCCACCAGCACGAGGATGCTGTCGTCCTCGTTCAGCACCTCAAACTTTTCGTCGGGTTTGTAGGTGGCCTTCGGCTCTTCCGCCTTGGGCAGATCGTCCGCCGTCAACGGCGCATCACCCGCGCTATCCGGGTCGCGGTATTTCTGGATTGTGGCAAAGACCAGCCCCGGGCCTTTGCGCCGCGCCAGCGCTTTCACGCCCGCAGTGCTCTCGGCCACGTCCACCACCTCGCCGGTCAGCGTGGCGGTTACTGACAACTGGCCCTGAAGGTCCTTGCGGTCGGTAACGACGATGACCTTGAAGCGCCGTAAGTCGGCGTCCGCGCGCATCTTGCGCACCAGGAACACCATGGTCAGGCTTTTGCCCGAGCCCTGGGTGTGCCAGATGATGCCGCCGCGCTTGTCGTGTTCGCCATGCTGCAGACGCGTCTGGCCGGTCTTGAGGCGCGCAATCGCCCGGTTTACCGCCCGATACTGCTGGTAACGGCACACGGTCTTGATGGTGTGGCCGCCTGTCTGCATGAACAACATGAAGTTCTTCACCACATCCAGTAAATGCGAAGGTGTGAGTAGCCCGGCGATCAAGCGTTCCTGCTCGGAAATCGCCGCCTTGCCGATCGTCTGCGCCACCTCAATCTCGCTACCGGAACCATCGGGGCCGACCACCGTCTTCCACTGAGCGTAGTGCTCAAAGTCCGCGCCGACACAACCCACGCGCGCCTCGTCAAAGCTGGTGACTACCAGCAACTGGTTGGTAGAAAACAAAGGCTCGTTGCCCTCGTTGTCGTCCACCTCAAGCGCGGCCTTGCGCTGATTGCTGTAGCGTCGTAGTTGGTCAACGGCCTCGGCCAGCGGCTCGGGGACGGACGGGCTCTTGCACTCCACCACCACCAGCGGGATGCCGTTCACCAGCAACACCAGATCGGGCACGATGAAGGCCTTGCCGCTGTTGAAGCCGGGCGGGCAGTCGACGCGGTACTGGTTGATCACCGTGAAGCGATTGTTGGCCGGTGTGTCCCAGTCGATGTAGCGTATCGTCTGGCCGCGCCCACCGTCCCAGCCGGGCAGGCCTTCCACCGTCAGGCCACGGATCAACAGCGATGTCGCTTTCTCGTTGGCCTCCATCAGCTTGTGCGTGCCCAGCCGGGTGAGGGCGGATACGGCCTCAAGCAGCCGCGCCTCGTCCAGCCAGGGCGCACCGTCAGGCCCGAGGTTCAGCGTGCGCAGTTGTTCGCGCAGCACGTCCTCCTGAATCACCTCGGCAAAACTGGTTCGACCCGTGACTGCCGGGTCGTCGAGACTGCCTGCGTTATAGGCCCAACCGAGTGCCTGCAACTGGGCTACGAACGGCTTTTCGACGTCATCAAGTTCCCAGCCCATTAGGCGCTCCCCTTTTGTTGTGCTGCTTCGGCAAGCAATGCCGTGACGCGGACGCGGCCGGTGAGGAGGTCGTCCATGAGGCCGGTTTTTTCAAACCGGCGTTTTTCGAGTTCTTCTTCCTCAAACCTGATCCGCTTGTTCAAGCTCTTCAGGCGTTTGGCTATTTCGTTTTGCTCTGTAACCGGTGGACGAGCGATGGTGATCGCGGCAAGGATCGCGGTATTGAGGTTCGCCATGGTCGACCCGACAGCCCTTCCCATCACCTGCGTCTGAACACCGGGCTGCGTGTAGACAAGTGCAAGCCAGTAACCATTGACTTCGTGAGCGGGCAATCGAGCCAACAGGCAACCGGT
>JBFFJL010000141.1:0-8713 GCA_041555955.1 Nevskiaceae bacterium | reverse complement strand
CAAGGGCGCGGATCCACGCGTACGCGAAAAGATGCTGAAGAACATGTCCAAGCGTGCCGCAGAGATGCTGGTTGAAGACATGGAGGCCAAGGGACCGGCCAAGCTGTCTGACGTCGAGTCGGCGCAGAAGGAAATTCTGGCCGCCGCGCGGCGGCTGGCTGATGCCGGCACCATCGTGCTCGGTGGCAAGGGCGAGGAGATGGTCTGATGAGCCGCCAGGCGTCCGCGATTGATGATGTCGGAGTGCTGTCGGCCGAGCAGGTCGGCGATCTGGCGGCGCGCTGGGAGATGCCGGTGTTTCCCGTCGGAGGGCAGGCCGCACCGCATACCGCCGCGCAGCTCGACGAGATCGAACAGGCGGCGTATCAGGAAGGCTTTCAGCGCGGCCACAGCGAGGGCCATGCGGTTGGACAGAAGGCGGCGCTGGTGCAGGCGCAGCGCTTGCAGTCGCTGCTGGAGCATCTGGCGCGGCCGCTGGCGCATCTGGATGAAGAAGTCGAGCGTGCGCTGGTCGAGCTGGCCATGAGTGTGGCCCGCCGCATCATCAGCACCGAACTGGAGACGCAGCCGGAAGCCGTGGTGGATATGGTGCGCGACGCGCTGAACGCGTTGCCGCCGCGGTTGCGCGAAGTGCGCCTGCAGGTCCACCCGGAAGACGCAGCGCTGCTGCGCGAACGCATTGTGCCGTCGCCGGATGTGAAGGATTTTCGCATTGTGCCGGACACCACACTGGAACGTGGCGATTGCCGCGTGATCACCGAATCTGCGCTGATCGACGCACGCGTCGACAGCCGGGTGCGTGCCGTGGCGCAGGTGCTCAGCGGCGGTGATTCGGCATGAGCACGGGCAATGAATGGAATGTGGCTGCCAGCCGCCGTTACGGTGCGCGGATGCGGGCCCAGGCGATGCTCGCGGAGCAGGCGTCGGGATTCGTGGTCGAAGGTCATCTGCAGCGTGTCGTCGGCCTGACGCTGGAAGCGACCGGCTGCCAGCTGCCGATCGGCGCGCGCGCGCGCATCGCCAACAGCGACGGCAGCGGTGTCGAAGCCGAAGTGGTCGGGTTCTCCGGCGATCGTGTATTCCTGATGCCGACCAGCGAAATGCGCGGTCTGATGCCGCATGCGCGCGTGGTGCCGTCGGGCCGCGCCGCCGAGGTCCAGGTTGGCGACGCCTTGCTGGGCCGCGTGCTCGATGGTGAAGGGCGGCCGATTGACGGGCGCGGGCGTCTGTCCTGCGACCGCCATCAGCGTCTCTACGGTCACGCAATCAATCCGCTGGAACGCGATCCGATCACCCAACCGCTGGATGTCGGCGTGCGCGTGATCAACTCCCTGCTGACGGTTGGACGCGGTCAGCGTCTCGGACTGTTTGCCGGCACCGGCGTCGGTAAATCGACGCTGCTCGGCATGATGACGCGCTACACCGCGGCGGATGTGATCGTCGTCGGTCTGGTCGGTGAGCGCGGTCGTGAAGTGCGCGATTTTCTCGATCACAACCTCGGCCCCGAAGGCCTGCGCCGTTCGGTCGTCGTGGCCACGCCGGCCGACCGTTCGCCGATGTTGCGCCTGCGTGCGGCCTATACCGCCACCGCGATCGCCGAGTACTTCCGCGATCAGGGCCGCCATGTCCTGCTGCTGATGGATTCGCTGACGCGCTTTGCCCAGGCCCAGCGTGAGATCGGCCTCGCGGTCGGCGAGCCGCCAACGACCCGCGGCTATCCGCCGTCGGTGTTTGCGCGGCTGCCCGGTCTGGTCGAGCGGGCCGGTAACGGTATCCAGGGCAGCGGTTCGATCACCGCCCTGTATACGGTGCTGACCGAAGGCGACGACCCCAATGATCCGATTGCCGACGCGGCACGCGGCATTCTGGATGGTCATATCGTGCTGTCACGCTCGATTGCCGATTCCGGTCTGTATCCCGCCGTCGATATCGAAAGTTCGATCTCGCGCGTGATGCAGGACGTCGTCTCGCCCGAGCAGCTGCAAAGTGCCCGGCGCTTCCGTGCGCTGTTCTCGGCGTATCAGCGCAATCGCGATCTGATCAATATCGGCGCCTATCAGAAGGGCGCTGATCCGCGCGTCGACATGGCCATCGCCAAATGGCCGCAGATTGAAGAATTCCTGCGCCAGAGCGTGGACAAGGCTTCCGCTTTCGATGAGGGCCGTACCGCCTTGTTCAACTTGCTGGCCAGTACCGAAGCCAAGTCGGCGACGCCAAAGTCGCCCTAACCCGAATCCAGGAGCCCGTGCATGAGCCACGCCCGCGCGTCGCAGAGAATCGAACCCCTGCAGCATCTCGCGGAGTCGCGCGAGGAGGAAGCGTCGAAGCTTCTGCTGGATCGTCAGCGCGTCCTCGGTGAACGCGAGCGGCGCCTGCACGAGCTGCAGAACTACGTGTCCGAATACGACCGCCCGCAGTCGGCGCCGGCCACGGTGCTGCTGCTGAACCGTCATCAGTTCGTCGGGCGTTTGCGCGAGGCCGTTGCGGTGCAGCAGACCCTGGTCGAGCAGGCCCGCCGGGACTGCGACACCGAGCGTGCGCGCTGGCTGCTGACCCGTCGCAATGTGTCGACGCTGGATCAGTTGGCCGACTGCTACCGGCGGCGCGAACGGGTGGTCGACGAGCGTATTGATCAAAAGCGCATGGACGAATTTGCGTTGCGTCAGTTCTGCGTCAACGAAGGGGATGCGGACATGGAGACCGAATCGTGATGGCCGGCGCGGCAAGCGGTATTGCTGTCGCATCGGCCGGCAGTGCTCGCGCTGGAGGGTCGCGCGGCGTTACGGCGTCCGACGCTCCGGACCGTTTTTCGGCTCTGCTGCAGGGCGGGCCCGTAGAGGCAGTTGACCGCGCGAGCTCGACGCCCGCCGCCGCCGCACCAGCGTCTGAAGCGCCTATGGATCGTGCGAGCGCCGAGTCGGGCGCTGACGACAGCGGCATGGCTTCGAGTCCGGTGGCAGGTTCCGATGAGGCATCAACCGCGACCGCGGGCGATGCGGCTGAACCGAGCGTGACGCCGGACGATCCGGCGGCGGCGTCAGCAGGGCGGCGTCAGCGCGCGGAAGCTGGCCCGGCGCAGAGCACTGCGGCTGCCAGCGACAAGTTTGCAGCTCGCTTTGGCCGCGATGCGGCCGATCAGGATGCAGTAGCGGATGGATCGGCCAGCGGCGACGCGGTGGCTACGGTGGCATCCGGCGAGCCGGCTACGGCCGCGGTCGATGCTGCGGCAACACCCGCGGCCACAGCACAGAATCCGCCGGCGGTCAGTGCCGAGGCAGTGCGTTCGCTAGAGTGGATACTGGGGGCGCTGTCGACAAGCACGGCTGCGGCCGGGCAGGACGGGACCGTCGTGGCGCTCGATGCCGAAATGCAGGGACCCGCGGCATTGCTGCGTCTGCCGCTGCAGGACGCATTGCGTCAGGCGGCTGCACTGTCCGCGCGCGGCGCCAAGGAGGCAGCCCCTCCGACCGATGTCAGCATCGACCCGCCAGCGTTGCCCAAGGGCGACGACGCGCGGCTGGCCGCGCAACTGCAATCGACGGAAGAGTCGGCCGCGCCGCCTGACTTCGCCCGCAGTATCGAGCAGCTGGTTGCGTCGCAGCGCGCGGACAGCGCTACGCCAGCCGCTGCCGCTAACCTGAGCGCATTGCCGGCAATGGCCGCGGCAAGCTCAGCGCCAATGCATGTCGCACCGGCGCCAACGCTGCCGATGCCTTCGATGGCCGACGCTGCGAATCCTTTGCTGCTGGATCATCCGGACGCGATGGCCGATCTGGGTGAACGCATTCTGTGGCAGCTGGATGCGGAGGTGTCCGAAGCCAGCATCGAACTGCATCCGGCGGAGCTGGGCCAGCTCACCGTGCGCATTGAAACCCGCGGCGATCAGGCCCAGGTGCAGTTCGTTGCGCAGGAGGCGGCGACCCGGAACCTGTTGAATCAGGCCATGCCGCAGTTGCGTGAGCTGTTGAACAGCAGCGGCCTGCAGCTGACGCGCTCTCAGGTTGACGGTATGCGTCGCGGCTCCGCCGAAGCCGAGGCCCGCGCCGCGTCCACCAAGGGAGCGCCGCTGAGCGCGGGCGCGCGCCGCCACATTACGCGCGTCGCGCTGGTCGACGCCTACGTCTGAGCGTCTGGGGCGGTGTCGGCTTTCCGGCACCGCCCTTGCACAAACCGCTGACGGAAATCCGACCCCCGACGTAAAACCGCTTTCCAGAGCGGTTTTTGCAGTTTGATCCGGCCTGGAACAGGACTTGCTCCGAGGCCTGACAGATACCAGTCAGTCGGGAGTGACACACGATGGCCTCAGTAGCCGATTCCATGGACGAAGGCACCGCAACCTCGGCGGCGCAGCCGGTTGCCAAGAAAGGCCGTGGCATGTTGTGGGTGGTGCTGTTCGCCGTGCTGCTGTCGGTGGCTGCGGCCGGCGGCGTCAGCTGGTTCCTGCTGCACAAGGCCGTCCCTGCGGCTGCCGAGGGTGAAGCCGGACACGAGGACGCCAAGCCTGAAGTGCCGAAATCACCCGCGAACTACTTCTCGCTGGATCCGGCCTTCGTCGTCAACCTCGAAGATGCGCGTTCGCAGCGCTTCCTGCAGGTGCAGGTTCAGGTGATGACGCGTGACGCCGATCTGATGAAGGACATCGAGCATCATGCGCCGCGGCTGCGCAGCGCACTGTTGCTGCTGCTTGGTCAGCAACGCGCAGCGGAACTGGCGACACGCGAAGGCAAGGAAAAGCTGCAGGCCGATGTGCTGGTCGAAGTCCAGCGCATCATCCTGGAGGAAACCGGCAAGACCGGCATCGACGCGGTGTACTTCACCAGTTTCGTGATGCAGTGAGGCGGTAACGACATGTCCACCGAAGATCTGCTGTCACAAGACGAAATCGACGCGCTGCTTCATGGCGTCGACAGCGGCAATGTCGAAACCGGGCCGCCGCCGTTAGCACCGGGTGAGGCACGCTCGTTCGACTTCACGTCCCAGGACCGCATCGTCCGAGGGCGCATGCCGACCCTGGAGATGATCAACGAGCGCTTTGCGCGCCTGTTCCGTATTTCTCTGTTCAACATGCTGCGGCGCTCGCCGGAGCTGACTGTGGTTGGCATCGAGACGTCCAAGTTCAGCGAGTACACGCACTCACTGTTCGTGCCGACCAACCTGAATCTGATCCGGGTCAAGCCGCTGCGCGGCACGGCCTTGTTCGTGTTCGAACCGCGGCTGGTGTTCACCGTGGTCGAGAACTTCTTCGGCGGCGATGGCCGCATCAACACCAAGATCGAAGGCCGCGAATTCACGCCGACCGAGATGCGGGTGATCCAGTTGCTGATGAAGCAGGCCTTTGAGGACATGAAGGAAGCCTGGGCGCCGGTGATGAAGCTCGACTTCGAGTACATCAACTCCGAAGTCAATCCGCATTTCGCCAACATTGTTTCGCCCAGCGAGATCGTCGTCGTGTCCAAGTTCAAGATCGAACTCGAAGGTGGCGTCGGGCATCTGCACGTGACCTATCCGTATTCGATGATCGAGCCGATCCGCGATCTGCTGGATGCAGGCATCCAGTCCGATCGCGCCGACAAGGACGAGCGCTGGACCATGGCGTTGCGCGAGCAGCTCAAGGATGCCGACGTCGAAATCGAATCCGAACTGGCGCGCGTCACCATCTCGCTGCGCAAGCTGGCGCAGCTCAAGGCTGGCGACGTCATTCCGTTCCAGATGCCGAAAACGCTGGAGCTTTGCGTCGAACGCACGCCAGTGTTCCGCGGCACTTTCGGTGTCAGCGGCGGCAACAACGCGGTGCGCATCACCGAAGTCATTCGTAAACCTGTCCCCACACCTTCCCGGGAGGCCGCATGAGCAGCCAGAGCATCAACGCAGGGGCCGAGCCGGCCCGCGCCAGTTTCGAGAATCTCGACGACCAGTCGTTACCCAACCCGAGCGGTGGCGACGTCAATCTCGACGTCATCCTCGATGTGCCGGTGACCCTGTCGATGGAGGTGGGTCGTTCGCGCGTGCCGATCCGCAATCTTCTGCAGCTGAATCAGGGTTCGGTGGTCGAGCTCGAGCGCGCGGCCGGTGAGCCGCTGGACGTGTACGCCAACGGTACGCTGATCGCTCACGGCGAGGTTGTCGTGGTCAACGACAAGTTCGGTATCCGCTTGATCGATGTGGTCAGCCCGGCTGAACGCATCCGCAAGCTGCGCTGATCGGACGGACCTGCCATGGATACGGCATTGGCTCAAAGCGCCGGCACCGCAGCCAGCACGACGGTCGGCAGCGCCAGCAGTGCGATGGGCATGATTGGCAGTCTGGTCGTGGTGCTGCTGGTGATCTTTGCGCTGGCGTATCTGGTGCGTCGCCTGCAGGCGACGCCGTTGGCGCGTGGTGCACTGATGCGTGTGCACGGCGGCATCCAGCTGGGCGCCAAGGAACGCGTGGTCATTCTCGAAGCGGGCGGCCAGCAGTTTCTGGTCGGCGTCGCCAGCGGCAGCGTCAATCTGCTGCATACCTTCGAACAGCCGGTGGTTCAGGCCACCGCGCCGCAGGCCGTGGCGCCCGCCTTTGCCGAAAAACTGAATCAGCTGTTGCGCCGGGAGCCGCGCTCGTGAGCCGCCGCATGATCGGATGGGCCGTGCTCGGTGTGATTCCGGCGCTGCTGCTGTGGAGCGCCCCGGGTCTGGCTGCGAATGTGCCCGGACTGCCGGCGGTGACCGCAAGCCCGGGCACCGGTGGTGGCACCGAATACAGCCTCAGCATCCAGGTGCTGCTGCTGATGACGATGCTGACTCTGCTGCCGTCTGCGCTGCTGGCGACGACCGCGTTTACCCGCATCATCATCGTGCTCGGGCTGCTGCGGCAGGCCCTGGGCACCGGACAGACGCCGACCAATCAGGTGTTGATCGGGCTGTCGCTGTTCTTGACCTTCTTCGTGATGTCGCCGGTGCTGGATCGCGTCTACACCGACGCGGTGCAGCCGTACATGGACGGGCAGCTGGCGTTTGAGCCCGCAGTGCAGGCGGCATCCAAGCCGCTGCGCAACTTCATGATGGCGCAGACCCGCGAGGCGGATCTGATGAGTTTCGCCAGGATGGCGGGCAAGGGGCCGTTCGCGTCGCCGGACGAGGTGCCGTTTCCGGTGCTGGCCGCATCGTTTCTGACGTCCGAGCTGACCACCGCGTTCCAGATCGGCTTCATGCTGTTCATTCCGTTCGTGATCATCGATCTGGTGGTCGCCAGTGTCTTGATGAGTATGGGCATGATGATGCTGTCGCCCATGCTGATCTCTCTGCCGTTCAAGTTGATGCTTTTTGTTCTGGTTGACGGCTGGGCGCTGGTCACCGGCACGCTGGCGGCCTCGTTCCAGGCGTACACGCCATGACCCCGGAAGAGGTGCTGACGCTGGGACGCGACGCCTTGGCGCTGGGCATCCTGATCGCCGCGCCGCTGCTGCTGACCGCATTGCTCGTCGGTGTGTTGATCGGCGTGTTCCAGGCAGCGACGCAGATCAATGAAATGACCCTGAGCTTCATCCCCAAGCTGCTCGGCATGGCCGCTGCGGCGGTACTGGCCGGCCCCTGGATCCTGCGCATGCTCAGCGAGTACACCGTGGCGCTGGTGCGCGGCATCCCGGCGATGCTGCACTGAGCGTCTCTCGCATGGCCTTCTCCGAAGCCCAGCTGATGGCCTGGATGCAGCAGTATTTCTGGGTCTTTGTTCGCGTCGGTGGCGTCATGGCGATCGCACCGGTGCTGGGCGCCCGCATGGTGTCCCCGCGCATTCGGGTACTGCTGAGCGTGCTGCTGACGCTGGTGATCGCGCCGCTGCTGCCGAGCGCCGCGGCGCAGACGACGTTTGGCGGAGCCTGGCTGTTGACGATGATGCAGCAACTGCTGATCGGCGTGTCGGCCGGCTTTGTGCTGTTGCTGGTGTTCGAAGCCGTGGTGCTGGGCGCGGAGCTGGTGTCCTACAGCATGGGCCTGGGCTTTGCGCAGCTGGCTGATCCGCTACGCGGTGTCACCACGCCGGTGCTCGGCACCTTCCTGACCCTGCTGACGACGCTGCTGTTCATCGCGTTAGGCGGGCATCTCATCCTGATCGAAATGCTGGCCCGATCGTTCACGACCCTGCCGGTTGCCGCCGGACTCGGGCGTACCGATGTGGCGATGCTGCTGGGCTTCGGCGGCACGGTGTTTTCCGGTGGCTTGCAACTGGCGCTGCCGGTGGTGATTGCACTGCTGGTGGTGAATCTGGCCATGGGCGTGATCAGTCGCAGCGCGCCGACCTTGAACCTGTTTGCCGTGGGCTTCCCGGTCACGCTGGCGGCGGGCCTGATGTTGATCCGCGCCGGTCTGCCGGCTATCCAGGAAGGCACGATCAGCTTGCTTGATCATGCCTGGGAAGTGCTGGCCATGTTGTTGCGGACACGGTAGGCGCCGCACATGTCAGACAGCAGCAGCCAGGACAAAACCGAACGCGCCACACCCAAACGCATTCGTGAGGCGCGTGAACGCGGAGAAATTCCGCGCTCACGCGAACTGGCATCGTTTGTCGTCGTCGTCAGCGGGCTGATGACCTTGATGACCATTTCGGGCTCTCTGGCCGGCGGCGCGGCCGACTGGATGCGGCAGGCGCTGACCGTCGATCCGCAACTGCTGCGCAGTCCGGATCGCATGATCGGTGCATTCGGCGCCGAAGTGGTCCGGGCATTTGCGCTGGTCAT
>JBFFJL010000140.1:0-8718 GCA_041555955.1 Nevskiaceae bacterium | reverse complement strand
TACAAGCCGGATCGCCGCTTTCCGCTGTTGCAGACCTATGGCACGGATCAGGCGCCGCAGCTGCAGCGCAACGCTGCAAGCGTGGCGCGTTTGGGCGAGCGTATCGATGCGCAGGATGCCGCTGTGGGCGCGATGCGCGAAGAACTCAGTGGTGGCCGCTTGCGGGTGCAGCTGGCGATCGTCGAGCAGCTGCTGGTGCTGGCGGCGGATCGCCTGCAGGTTGCGCGGGACGTGCCCGCGGCACTGACCGCGTTGCAGGCCGCCGATGATCACCTGGCGGCGATGAAGGACCCACGTGTCTTTGCAGTGCGACAGGCGATTGCTGAAGAGCGCACGGCGCTGCGGGCGGTCGCCTTGCCGGACGAAACCGGTATCGCGCTGACCTTGGCCAGTCTGTCGGCACGCGCGGCGCAGTTGCCGTTCGTGGCCCGGTTGCCGGACCACTTCAGCGCAGTTCCGGACAAGACTGCAGCGGTCAGTGATTCTGCCACGCGCTGGCAACAGTTGTGGCAATCAATCCGCACGGTGCTGTCCAGCATGTTCACGATTCGTCGTGATGCCGGCCCTTCGCCGACCCTGCTGTCGGTTGAGCAGGAAGGTCTGATTGTGCAGGTGCTGACCTTGAAGCTCGAAGGTGCACGACTATCGTTGCTGCGCGGAGACAGCGCCGGTTTTCGCGCGTACTGCGAGTCCGCGGTCGCCTGGCTTGACGACTACTTCCGGGGTGAAGATGCCGGAGTGCTGGCGGCCCGTGCCGATTTGCTGCGCTTGCAGCAGATGCAATTGAGTCCGCCGCTACCGGAAGTCGGTCGCAGTCTTGAACTGCTGCGGCAGCACCTGGAGTCCGAAGCGCAATGATCCGGTGGCTGCTGATCGGCGTGCTGGTATTGGCACTGGGCGCCACGACTGCGTACTTCCTGCGTCCCGAAACCGGCTATGTGCTGGTCAGTTTCCATGGCTGGATCGTGGAAACCTCGGTGCTGGGGCTGGTGATCAGTCTGATCGTCGGCATGTTGGGTGTCTGGCTGTTACTGCGCTTCATCAGCGGGAGTGTGAGCCTGCCGGGCGCCGTGCGTGCGGCGCTGGAACGACGTCGTCACGATCGTGCCCAGACTTCGTTCGAGTCCGGCTTGCTGCATCTGCTCGAAGGCAACTGGAAACGCGCCGAGATTGAACTGGTACGCCGCGCGGCGGATCACCACGCCGCACATCTGAACTATCTGGCGGCGGCGCGCGCGGCCCAGCGGCTGGGCGCTGCGGAGCGGCGGGATCGCTATCTTGATCTGGCCCTGTCGCTGGCGCCGGAGATGCAACGCGCGACGCTGCTGACGCAGGCGGAGCTGCAGCTCGAACGCGGCGAAGCCGTGTCGGCACGGCATACGCTGGAGCGCTTGCGTGCGGGAGATGCCAAGCATCCGTACGCAATGGCCCTGCAGGCTGAGAGTCTGTTCCGGATGGGGGAATGGGAAGACCTGCGGGTGCTGCTCAGCAGCGATGCCGCGACACAAGCGCTGACTTCCGCGCGTCGCCGCGAGATGCTCGAACGCTGCCTGATCGAGCGTATGAGCGCGGCCGAGCAGGCGGCGCGACTCGATCAGCTGAAGGCGCTGTGGGATGCCAGTCCGCGCGAGGCGCGGCAGTGGCCGGCGGTGCGCGCGCACTACGCGCGCGGGCTGGTGCGTCTGAATGCGCAGGCCGATGCGCTGGCGGTGGCGACTGAGACCCTGAATCGAGAGTGGGACGCCGCCTTGGCCACGATATACGGCGAAACCCTTGCCGATAATGCGCTGGGACAGCTGGCCTCGATCGAGCAGTGGCTGTCGCGCTACGGCGAACGTCCCGAACTGCTGATCGCAGCGGGGCATGCCTGTCTGCGCAACCGGCTTTGGGGCAAGGCGCGCAGCTATCTGGAAGCGGTCATCCGCGAGACACCGTCGGCAGCGGCCTATCTCGCACTGGCGCAGATCTGTGAGGCGACGCAGAAGCCCGACGACGCCGTGACCTACTACCGTCAGGGTCTGCAGGCGCTGGCGTCTTCGCCCTCAGCGCTGCCGGCCCCAGCCGGAAACAAGGCGCTGCCTCAGCCGACGCCGGGCCAGGTTTCGAAGGCGTAGTCGAAGGCGTCGTAGAACAGCTGGTCCGGATCGCCGCCGGCTCCGATGAAGGCGTCTTTGCCGGCGCGTACCATTGCCGGTGGGCCGGACAGATACGCGGCGTAACCGTGTAGATCCGGGTGATCGCGCAGCGCCGCTTCATGTACGAAGCCGTGGTCTCCGGCCCAGGCTGGGTCCGGCTCGGACAGGACCGGTCGATACGTAAACTGCGAATGCGCGTCGGCAAACTGCCGTAATTCGGTGTCCAGGTACAGATCGCGCTGGGCGCGCACACCCCAATACAGATGCACCGGGCGCCGGGACTGCAGCAGCGCCTGCAGCATCGCGCGCATCGGCGCGATGCCGGTGCCGCCGGCGACCATCACGATCGGCCGGGGGTCTTCGCGCAGATAGAACGCGCCGAGCGGTCCTTCGAAGCGCAGCATCGCGCGCTCTGGCATTTCATGCGCGGCCCAATGCGCGAAGCGGCCGCCGGGGGTGACCCGCACATGCAGTTCGATGAACTCGCCGTTGGGCGCATTGGCAATCGAAAAACTACGGCGACGGCCGTCGTCGAGCAGCAGATCGATGTATTGGCCCGGCAGATAGTGCAGGGCCTTGCCCCTGGGCAGCTTCAGCTGCAGTCCGAGCACGTCGTGCGCCAGCCAGGACCGCAGCTGCACCCGGCACGGCCAGATCTGCGGCCGCAGCGCGTCCAGATCAGCCGGTTGATGCAGGTCGATGCGCAGATCACTCTGCGGCTGGGCCAGGCACATCAGGATGTAGCCGGCGTCGATTTCCGCCGCGGACAGCGCGGGTGGGGGCAGCCGATAGGCGACGGTGCCGTCGAGCAGTCGCACGCGGCAGGAGGCGCATCCCCCGGACTGGCAGCCGAACGGCAACGCCAGATGATTGCGCAGGCCGGCCTGCAGGATGGTTTCGTCGGACTCGACCGTGAAGCTCTGCGGACGGTCCGACAGGTACACTCGATAGCTCATGGATCGAACCGAACCCGCGTTGTCTGAATTCGCCTGGACGGAGATGCCGCCGCCGAGCCTGATTGCCGGTTGCGGCGACATCGGCCTGCGCGTGTCTCAGCGCTTGCGGCGATGCGGCGGCGAGGTTACGGCAATCGTGCGTGACCCGCAAAAGGCCGCAGCGCTGGAGCGCAGCGGATGCCGGGTGCGGATCGAGGACCTTGATCGTCCCCGCGACGTCGGCGATTGGCCCCTGTTGTTCTGGTTCGCGCCGCCGCCGCCCCAGGGCGTCGAGGATGTTCGTCTGCGCAACTGGCTGGCGGTGCAGCGCGGACGCATCCGGCGGGCGATCTACATCTCGACCTCCGGTGTCTATGGCGATTGCGCAGGGCGCTGGATCAACGAGGACGCCGCGCTGCAGCCGCAAAGCGACCGTGCACGGCGCCGCGTCGATGCCGAGGCCGCGTGGGCGCAGTGGGCGCAGACCTCCGGGGCCGAGGTGATCACGTTGCGCGTTCCCGGCATTTATGGACCGGGGCGCTGGCCGCTGGAGCGGCTGCGGCGCGGCATGCCAGTGTTGCGCCCGCAGGATTCGCCGTGGAGCAACCGTATTCACGCGGATGATCTGGCGCTGGTGGCGGTACTGGCGGCGCAGCGCGGGCGCGCCGGGCGTGCCTATAACGTTGCCGACGGCGCCCCGACAACCATGTGTGATTACTTCACGCGCTGCGCCCAGGCCTTCGGTCTGCTGCAGCCGGAGCTAGTTGATCGCGTGACCGCCCAGCAGGTGTTTACGCCGGCGATGTGGTCGTTCATGGAGGAGTCCAAGCGCCTGCTGATCGATCGCGCACGCGCCGAGCTGGGATTCGTGCCGCAGTATCCGGACCTGGACAGCGGTCTTGCGGATGTTGCTGGCTCGGGTCGCTGAGCTAGAATCCGCTGAAACGGGCGCCAGCAGCCCGATCACCGGGAGCAAGGCGCGATGAGTCTGGTCAGCGAGTTCAAGCAGTTTGCAATGCGCGGCAATGTGGTCGATCTGGCGGTCGGCGTCGTGATCGGCGCCGCCTTCGGCAAGATCGTGTCGTCGATGGTGGGCGATGTGATCATGCCAGTGATCGGCCTGCTGGTCGGCGGCATGGATTTCTCTGATCTGGCCATCACGCTGCGTGCGGCCCAGGGCGAGCAGGCGGCAGTGCTACTGAGTTACGGCAAGCTGATCCAGCAGATCGTTGATTTCACGCTGGTCGCGATCGCGGTATTTGCCGTGGTCAAGCTGATGAACAAGGCCAAGCGCAAGGAAGAAGCCGCGCCGCCGCCGGCACCGCCGGCGCCGAGTGCCGAAGAAAAGCTGCTGACCGAGATTCGCGACTTGCTGAAGTCGCGCTGATTCTGCGTGCGACAGCAGCCTGCTTGCTTGCGCTTTAGCTGACGGCCTTGAGTCGAGCGCGTGGCCTTGGCTTCAATGCTTCATGCTCACGTTGCTTGAGCAGCTTCAAGCAATCCTCGAAGGTGCGAGAAATCCGCGTCTGATTTCGGATGCGTTCGAGTTTCGGCCAGGTCGCGCGCTCGCCGGAGCGGATGTAACGCTGGATGTCTTCCGGCCCGGGATTGGTGAACACACGCAGGAAACGCTGCGGCGTGCTGCGCGGGTACAGATTGATGTCGCCTGAATAGCGCTGGCGAACGATGTTGTCGATCTTGTGCAGCATGCGGCCGCCGCCGTAGGGGTCAAGATGCTTGCGTGCCAGTCTCAGCGCCCCGGTGCCGCTGGTTTTGACCAGCTCTGCAGCCAGGGGGGCAAGGCCGCGACGCTGCGACTGTTCGCGATCAATCTGCGCCATGAACGGCACGATGTGCGGATTGGTCTGGCTGACGATGTAATGGTTGATGTTGTGCAGGCGTGCGAGGCGTAGCATCGGCAGATCGGACGACAGCGAGCCATCGATCCAGCGCTTGCCGGGCATGTACGGGATGACGTCGCCGGCAAAGTTGCGAGCTTCCAGCATCACCGGCGGAAATACGCCGGGGACGGCGCAGGACGCCAGCACCGCGCGCCGCATCAGCACATGCGGAGCGGTCAGATAGTTGAGGATGCGGCCCTGCTGATGCGGATCGGCGGGCGAGACGGTGATGCAGATGATGCGGCCGGTACGGTCAAAGGCTTCGGAAAACGTGTACTCGCCGATATTGCCGGACAGGCAACGTTCAAGCTGATCGCCGCTCATCATCGCGCCGCCGCGCAGCGCTTCGCGCAGGCCCAGAGACTGAAAAGCGTCCAGGTTCAGACCGCCGGGTTCGAACAGCTGGTCGATCTCGTGATCCAGATGGGAGCCGACCGTACTGGCGATGATCGATCCGGCAGACGAGCCGGACAGCACGCGCGGCAGCAGGCGCTCGCCATGCAGCGCCTTGATCACGCCCAGATGGAACATGCCCAGCGTGCCGCCACCGGACAGCATCAGCGCAGAGCGCCCGAACGCCGTCGCGGTGCGCTTGAAGAACTGCATTTTCTGCTCGAAGTCGAAGTCGGGGAAATCGCCGGCGCAAATGAAGTCGAGGCAGCGTGCGACTTCCTTGACGTAGTCCTCGATCAGGCGCTTGGTGCCGAAACGGGCGACGGTATACAGGCCCGGGTGCGAAATATTGCCGAGGTTGCCATGCAGGCCTTCATACAGATCGAAAGCCAGCTGACGTGCGTCGCCGCGCGCGCGCAGGCGCCGTAGTTCGGCCAGACGTTCACGGATCAGCAGATAGTCGAAATCGTCGCTGGTTTCGTCATGCTTCCAGGCGTCCGCGCCTTCAAGCTGATCCAGTTCCTGCGCGATTTCACTCCACGCCCGATAATCTGGCGCATTGTCCAGATCGCGGCGACGCTGCGCGACCAGTTTGCGGGTCATTCGAGGGTGGGCACTCATTGCAGACGAGTGTAAGACATTTTGTGCACTGCGGAAGAATGCCCCGTGCCGGCTACCCTGCCGGGGACCGCCGCTAGTCTGGTGCCAACACTCAACATATTGAGACTAATAGGAATTATTAATGGACCCTGTCGTGTTGGTGCTATTGTGGCTGGCGGTGGCGGCTCTGGTCGCCGTGGGCTTGGCCGGCGCAGTCCTGCCGGCATTGCCGGGTGTGCCCATGGTTTTCATCGGCTTGTGGCTGGCCGCGTGGATCGATCACTACGAGCGCGTCGGGGTGGTGACCCTGGGCGTTCTGGGCGTGCTGGTCGCCATTGCAATCGCGGTCGACTTCATTGCTTCAGCGCTCGGGGCCAAGCGCGTCGGCGCCAGCCCGAAAGCGATCTGGGGTTCGATCCTGGGCAGCATTGTTGGCATGTTTTTCGGCCTGATCGGCATCGTGCTGGGGCCGTTCATTGGCGCTGTTCTCGGCGAACTGGCGGCGCGATCGAGCATGCAGCAGGCGGCCAACGTCGGCATCGCCACCTGGATGGGCCTGCTGTTTGGCACGCTGGCCAAGCTCGCGCTGTCGCTGACGATGCTCGGCGTGTTCGTGGTCGCCTATCTGTTCTGAGCGCTGCGACGTCCCGCTGTGGCGCCGAGGGACTGCCTCAGCGCGTCGGCACCCGAAGCTTCTGCCCGACCCGGATCAGCGACGATTTGCCGAGATCGTTGGCGCCACGCAAATCGGCCACGCTGATGTCATAACTGCGCGCGATCGAACTCAGGGTCTGGCCGTTTCGAACGGTATGGGTGCGAAACGCCGCCGCGCCGCGTCCAGGGATGGTCAGGCGTTGACCAATCTTGATCGTTGATGAGCTCAGCTGGTTGCTGTTGCGCAGCGCCGTGACACTGACGCTGTAGCGGCGTGCGATCGCGCCCAGGGTGTCGCCGCTGCGGACGATGTAGGTTGCAGGACCCTCCGATTCACGCAGGGCTTCCTTGCGCTCCTCACGCGTCAGCGAAGGCTTGGATTCGCCGACGGCGACCGTGATCGGACCCGGGCGCGATTCCTCGTGGGGCGGAATTTTCAGTACCTGTCCGATGCGGATATTGGTCGAACGCAGGCCATTGGCTTGCTGGATTTGTTTGGTCGAGGTGCGGTAGTCGCGCGCCAGCTTGCCCAGTGTTTCACCGCGGCCGACCTTGTGCAGCAAATAGAACACGCGCTGTTGTTCGAAGCGATCGTTACTGCCGAGGCGGGCATAGCCCACTTCAAAGCTGCGTGCCGATCCCGCGGGGATGCGGATCAGATGGCCCGGCGGCACGTACAGCTTGCCGCTGATGACTTCCGGGCGGTACGCCGGATTAAGCCGGCGGAAAAGCTCGTCATCCGCGCCGCACAAGCGGCGAAGCGTCTCGTAGGGCACGTAGTGCTGGGTTTCGACCACCTCGAACTGCAGCGGCGCGAGTGCCGCTTCGTTCTGCTTCTGGCGTGCAGCGCGCTCGACGTCGACTGCGGCCAGGAACTCGGCATAGTAGTTCTTGCCGGCAAAGCCGAAGCGCTTGGAATCGTAGCGGTCGATCAGATCCAGCAGGGTCTTGCCCTGAACCTGCTTCAGGCCGCGCGAGATGCCGCCGCGACCGTGGTTGTAGGCGGTGATTGCCAAAGGCCAGTCGCCGAGCATGGCGTAGTCGTCCCGCAAGTGGCGGGCGGCGGCGTCGGTCGAGGTCCAAGGGTCACGCCGGTCGTCGACGACTTCGTTGAGGCGCATGTAGATCCGTGCGGAGGACGGAATAAACTGCCAGATCCCCGCAGCGCCGGCCTTGGAATAGGCATCAAGGTTGAAGCTGGACTCGACCAGCGGCAGGCGCGTCAGCTGCGCCGGCATGTTGTAGCCGTGAAAGACCTTTTCCATGTAGGGCAGATAGCGGTCCGAGACCCGCAACGCTTTTTCGGTCCGCTCGCGCAGCCCTCGCTGTGAACGAATCGTTCCGCGCAAGCCGGCAAACAGATGATCGTCTTTGACGTCCTTGAGCAGCGCGAAGATGCGACGTTCCTCGGCGTTCATCGCTTCCGGGTTTTGACGCTTCTTGTCGATCTGCGCGAGCAGGTCTTCCATCTGCTCCTTGGCGTCAGACTCTGCCTTGCGCCGGTACTTCGACAACTGTTCCTCGCTCATGCGCGAGGCTTGGGCGCGAAAATCCAGCACCCGCAGAATCTTGTGCGGATGCGCGGAGGAGTGGATCACGCTTTCCAGTTCCGAGAACTCGCTGAATACGCGAGTCCAGAAACTGACTGCAGGCATCAAGGGTTCGTAGCGCGGGAACAGCGTTGCTGTATTGGCCTTGCCAGGTTCGGGAACCACCGGAAATGCCACGCTGGCGGGCGGATTCGCGGGCGGAATCTGCAGTAGCTCGGGTGGAGTGTCAGCGGCCTGCACCCCGGTGCAGAGCGTGACCAGTACGGCGAAGAGACCACAGGATTGCGACCACTTCAAAGGCACGAATGGGATTCCATGACGGCGACGCCGTCGGTGCAACGAATTCATTGACCAATCTTAAAGAGCCTGCCCCGCAACAGCAATGCGACGGCTCGATGAACGGCGGGTCAGACATGCTTTTCGACGCGCTCTGGCCGGATGGCTGCCCCAAATCCGATGCGAAATCAAGATGCATCCACAGGATGTCGGTTGGCGCGAATCTGCGCAGGATGTCAGTCCGTGATCCGTGTGGGCGCCGGCGTGCGACCGC
>JBFFJL010000139.1:0-8731 GCA_041555955.1 Nevskiaceae bacterium | reverse complement strand
GGCCGGATGCCGAATCGCTGGGCTTCGCACCGGTCAGTGATCTGACGGAGTACCAGGACGAACCCTGCGTGCCGTAGCTGCAGTCCTGCACCTTATTACCTCCACCGGCCGGTCATTGAACCGGCCCGAGTCCAGCGCATGCTCATCGACACGACTTTGCAGCTTCCGAATATCGCCGCCCTGTTTGCGGCAATGGCCCTGCTGGCCGCAGTGCCCAGCGTCAGCGTGCTCGCAGTGGCTGCCAATGCCGCCAGCAGCGGCCTGCGTCACGGTGCATTGACCGCACTGGGGATCGTCGTGGGCGATATCGTCTTCGTGCTGACCGCGACGTTCGGCCTGGTGCTGCTGAGCGATACCCTGGGCAGCGCATTCATCTGGATCAAATATGCCGGCGCCGCGTATCTGCTGGTGCTCGGCACGCTGCAGTGGCGATCGTCACGGCAGTACCACCAGCGCGCCAACATGGCGCGACGCTCTGCGGCAGGCAGCTTCATGACCGGACTGCTGATCACCTTCGCGGATCAGAAAGCCGTGCTGTTCTATCTCGGCTTTCTGCCGGCTTTCATCGAGCTGGAGACGCTGACGCCGATCGACATCGGCGTGATCGCGTTGATCACCCTGCTGGCCGTGGGCGGCGTCAAACTCGCCTATGCGTATGCAGCAGCGCGCACCCGCACGCGCGTAGGCGCCAACGAACGCCTGGGTCGGTGGATGAATCGCGTTGCTGCCGCGATCATGATCGGCGCGGCGGCCGTGGTTCTGGTCCGGGGCTGAAATCCGGTGACGGACATGCCTTCGATCATTACCGTACGATCGGCCGTGCCAGAGGATACTGCGGCGATTTCCAGCCTGATTCTTGAGCAGTCACAGGTGTTTCTGAACGGCGCCGATCCTGCCGAATCCGCAGACTTTCTGGCCACCTTGTCGCCGGCCGCGCTGCGGGACCTGTACGCCGATCCGGCGATTGAAGCCTGGGTCGCACTGGACGGCGATGACATCGTCGGCGTCGGCTCGATGAAAGACCATCGGCATCTCTACCATCTGTTCGTGCAGCCACAGCAGCAGGGCCGCGGCATCGCTCGGCAGTTATGGACACAGCTCAGATCGCGCGCTCTGGCGCACGGCAATGGCGGCGTCTTCACCGTGAACTCGTCCCTCAATGCCGTGCCGGTCTATCAGCGCCTCGGCTTCGTTCCGACTGTGGCACCGCAGGCGCGCCATGGCATACGCTATCAGCCGATGCAGCTACCGGAGCAAACCCCGTGATTCGTGCGCTGACCGCCCTGTCGCTGCTGGCGCTGGCCGCTTGTTCGACCGACACGGACAAGGCCCCGGCGCTGGATCAGCCGTTCAAGCTCGCCTATGCCCATGAAGCCCTGCTCGAAAGCGAGGCCCTGACGCTGAAATTTGTCTCCATCGACGAAGATTCGCGCTGCCCCAGCGGCGGCCAATGTGCCTGGGCGGGTCAGGCACGCATCACGCTGCGCGCGACCAAGGCTGGCGCCGAGCCGACGTTGCTGGCGTTCACGCTGTACGGCGCCGAAACCGCGGCATACCAAGGCTACAGCGTGCAGCTGCTGCAGCTGGATCCGTTCCCGAGCGTGCAACACACGCCGACGCCCGACGAATACCGCGCGACATTGGTCATCTCGCAGTCGGCGCCTTAGCCGCCACATCGCGCGGACACCGCTGCAAACGGCTCGATCGCGGCCGTGGCGGCATTTCGGCGCGGCGGTTGGGTAACGGGTAAAATCCGCGGTCCCAAGGCGTAGACCGAATCCCGAATGAAAGAGCACTTGCAGGAGCTGTTGGCCAGCGCGCTGAAGCGCGTTCTGGCGGATTCCAGCGTGGAACATACCGCGACGATCCAGCTCGACGCGACCAAGGACGCCAAATTCGGCGACTTTCAGAGCAATCTGGCGCTGCAGCTGGCCAAGACGCTCGGCAAGCCGCCGCGCGGCGTGGCCGAGGCGCTGGTCAAGCAGCTGCCAGACTCGACCCGCGTGTCCAAGGTCGAGATCGCCGGGCCGGGCTTCATCAATTTCTTTCTCGCCTCTGCAGCGTTCCAGGGTGTGGTCGCCGAGATCATCGAGCAGGGCGAAGACTACGGCTGCGACCGCTCCGGAAATCGCGGCCGCATCATGGTCGAGTTCGTCTCGGCCAACCCGACCGGACCGATGCATGTCGGTCACGGCCGCGGCGCGGCCTATGGCGATTCGATTTCCAAGCTGCTGGCCGCGACCGGCTGGAATGTCTGGCGCGAGTACTATGTCAACGACGCCGGGCGTCAGGTCGACATCCTGACCTTGTCGGTGTGGGTGCGGTATCTGGAATTGTGTGGCGAAAACGTGCCGATGCCGCAGCGTGCGTATCCGTCCGAGTACATCCGCAAGACTGCGCAGGTGCTGCACAGCGAACACGGCGACGGTCTGCGCTTTCCTGCCGCAACGGTGCTGGACGATGTGCCGGCCGAACCGCTACCGGGCCCGACCGATACCGAAGCCGAGAAAGCGGCGACCAAGACCGGGCAGGAGCGCTTCATGGACGCGCTGATCGTGCGCGCGCGGACACTGCTGGGCGACGAACGCTACGACCTGATCAAGCAGGCTGCGCTGAATGACCAGCTGGCGACGATCCGCAAGACGCTGTCCGACTTCAACGTTGGCTTCGACCAGTGGAGTTCGGAGCGCGAACTGGTCGACAGCGGCTTCGTCAGCAAGGCGCTGACCCGGCTGGAACAGCAGAATCTGACCTACGAGCAGGATGGCGCACTGTGGATGCGCACCGAACAGTTCGGCGACGAAAAGGATCGGGTGCTGGTCAAGGCCGACGGTGCCGCAACGTATTTCTGCAACGATCTGGCGTATCACATCGACAAGCTTGATCGCGGCTATGACACCCTGATGGATGTCTGGGGCGCCGATCACCACGGCTACATTGCGCGCGTGCGCGCCGCGATCGAGGCTCTCACCGGGCGCAAGGATGCACTGAGCGTGCAGCTGATCCAGTTCGTGACGCTGTCGTCAGGTCGCATGGGCAAGCGCAGCGGCAACTTCGTCACCCTGCAGGATCTGATCGACGACGCCGGCACCGACGCGACGCGCTTCTTCTATCTGACGCGTTCGCACGATCAGCATCTGGAATTCGACATCGATCTGGCGCGCTCGCAGACCAACGACAACCCGGTCTATTACGTGCAGTACGCGCATGCGCGCATCTGCCGCGTATTCGAGCAGCTGGTCGAAAAGGGCGGCGACTGGGATCCGGCCACGGCCAAGCTGACTTTGCACCGGCTGACCAATGAGCACGAGAAAACGCTGCTGACCCTGCTCAACCGCTATCCGGACATGCTGCAGCGGGCCGCCAATGCCTATACCCCGCACACGGTGGTGTTCTTCCTGAAGGATCTGGCCGAAGCCCTGCACGCCTACTACAACATGCATCGCTTCCTGGTCGAAGACGATCCAGAACTGCAGGCCGCGCGGCTCGCACTGGTGTTCGCCACCGGCACCGTGATCCGCGCCGGGCTGAAGATTCTCGGCGTCAGCGCTCCGGAAAAGATGTAAAGCCCGATGTCGCGCGACTACGCCCAGCGTTCCAGTCCGCGCCGTCAGGCGACGACCCGCGGCCGTGCCAAACCCAAGGCGATGCCGGGATGGGTCTGGCTGCTGGCCGGCCTGTCGTTCGGCCTGGCAATCGCCGCGTTCGTCTACATCGCGCGACCGGCGCCGGAGCTGGCGCGCAGTGACGAACCGACGCCGGTGATCGCTGCCAAGAAACCCGCGGCCACCAAGAACGCCCCGATTCCGCTGCCGCCGAAAGAAAAACCTCGCTTCACCTTCTACGAGATCCTGCGCGATCAGGAAGTCGTGGTGCCGAAGGAGCAGACTCGCAGCGCCAAGGCGCCAAAGGCCGACGCGCCGACCGCAGCGAGCAAGGGCACCGAGCAGTACGTGATTCAGGTCGCCTCGTTCCGCGAGCAGAAGGAAGCCGACCGGCAGAAAGCCAGCCTGGCCCTGATCGGCATCGAATCCCGAATCGAGTCAATCACGATCGACGGCAAGGACACCTACTATCGCGTTCGCGTCGGCCCTGAAAGCGAATGGCAAAAAGTGCAGGCAACCGTTGCACGGCTCGACGACAACGGTATCGACGCGATGGTGATCAAGCTCAAGTAGCCGTCGTCGTCAACGCTGCAACGCCCCCCCGTCAAAGTATGCGTACTTCAGCGGTAGACGGACCAGATCACCGCAGCCGCGACGAGCATCAGGCCCACGATCAACCAGCGTTGCAGCGCACGCAGTTCACGGTTACGCAGATGGGGCGGCAACAGCGTGTCGACAGCCAACTTGGCCTCACGCAGACCACAGCCGCTCAGATCGCGGACGCGCTTGACGGCCGCAAGCGTCTGCCCCTCGCGGATCAGGCGCTGCACTTCAGCGTCGGCCAGCCCCCGATTCGGTGACACCCGCTGCGGCGCAGCCGTCGGCTGCAACTCGCGTTGCGCATCGGCAACCGAAGCAATGCGCTCCACGGCGTCCTTGGCTTCACTCAGACTGAGACCCCGCGCTTCGCGCAAGCGCTTGATTGCCTCGATCTTGTTGCCGGCAGCCACCAGCGCCGCCAGCTGCGTCGCTTCATCGTTCATGGCGTTTCCCGTTGTGCGCCCACAGCGCGTGCTGTGCGGTGTCGAGTCCATAGTAGTCCTGAAACAGCGCGTACAGCTGCGCATGATGCTGCCGCAATGCCGCGCCGCGCTGGAAGAACGCCTCGGTCGCCACACCGAAGAATTCTCCCGGGCTCTCGGCACCGTAGGGGTCGAGCACCGGCGGCCGCCGGTGTCGTTGCAGGCGCTGGTATTCGTGCAGCATGACTTCGGACCAGCGGCTGTAGTCGTGCAGCGCGGGCGCGCCCTCGGCATCCGGATTCTCATCATCGAGCTGGTGCGCAAACTCGTGCGCGACGACGTTGACGGCGTCACCCTGCAGCGCAGTCTCGACGTCCGCCCAGGACAGCACCACCCGATCACCGTGCCAGGATTCGCCCAGCTGCTCGACCGGCGCATCGCTGACCAGCCCGAATTCATCCGGCTCGTCGTGCGGTACAAAAAACCGGTCGGGATACAGCAGCACCGCGCGCACATCCGGAAACAGACGCGCACCCGGACGCAGCACCAGCAGGCAGGCGAGTCCTGCCACGGCGACCCGCATGTCGTCACTCAGCGTCAGTCCGTCACAGGGGACAAAGCGCTTCTGCAGCAGAAAATCCCGAACGCGGGTTTCGTAGAGCTCGCGCAATGCCGGCGGCACCATGGCGGCATGCGGGACCTGCCGATACAGCTGCTCCCGCCATTGCGGCGGCAGCTCGGCGACGGTTCGGGGTCGCGGCGATCGGAACATCCAGCCGATCACTGCCGCCAGCACCACGACCAACGCCGCAACAGCCTCCGGCGCAACAGCGGTCACGCGCGAATCAGACCGGCAGCAGGTTGGCGTAGGACAGCATCAGCCACTTGCTGCCGGCGCTCTTGAATTGCACTTCGACGCGGGTGCGATCACCGTCACCGTCGAACTGCAGCACCGTGCCTTCGCCGAAGCGTTCATGGCGCACGCGCTGACCCAGGCGAAGGCCGTTCGGCCCCGTGGTCTCGCGCATCGACGCCGGCATCGCCGTACGTGCTGGCGGCGCCGAAGGCACACCAGCGCTGTAGCGCGACCCACCGCCGCCGTATCCGCGCGAGGCGAACGCCGGACGCAGCGTATGCGCACGCGGCCGCGTCTCGACGATGCTCTCCGGCGGAATTTCCTTGAGGAACTGCGACGGCATGCCGATCTGCTCGACACCATGCACGCGGCGGGTTTCGGCATAGCTCATGTACAGCCGCTTGCGCGCCCGCGTGATGCCGACGTAGCACAGCCGACGTTCTTCTTCGAGATTGCCCTCGTCGATCGAGCGGATATGCGGAAACAGCCCGTTCTCCAGACCGACCATGAACACGACCGGGAATTCGAGACCCTTGGCCGCGTGCAAGGTCATCAGTTGCACACAGTCCTCTCCAGGACCGGCCTGTTCCTCACCCGACTCCAGCGCGGCACGCGCCAGGAATGCGGTCAGCGGATCGAGCTCCGGTTCGCTCATGCCTTCGACGTCGGAATCGGCCGGCGCGTCCTGCAGCTGCTGCAGTTCGAAACTGCGCGCCGCGTTGATCAGTTCGTCGAGGTTCTCCAGCCGCGTCTCGGCCTGCTCGCGGCCTTCCTTCTGGTAATGCCCGCGCAGGCCCGAGCGTTCAATCACCTGCTCGGTGGTCTTGCTCAAGGACAGCTCCTGCGTGGTCTGCGCGATCGAATCGATCAGCTTGAGAAAGTCCTGCACCTTGGCGGCCGAGCGGCCCAGTGCAGCGCCGCCCTCACGCGCCGCCTTCCACATCGACAGCCCGCGCTCGCGCGCGAGCACACGCAGGCGTTCGACCGTGGTCGCGCCGATGCCCCGCGTGGGCGTGTTGACCGCGCGCTCGAAGCTGACGTCGTCGTCGCGGTTGTGCAGCAGGCGCAGATAGGCCAGTGCATCCTTGATTTCCTGGCGCTCGAAGAAGCGCAGCCCGCCGTAGATTCGGTACGGGATGCGCGCGCGGATCAGGGTTTCTTCCAGCACGCGCGACTGCGCACCCATGCGGTACAGCACCGCGATGTCGGTGTAGGCGCAGGCACCGTCAATGTGTTCCTTGATGCGGTTGGCAACGAATTCGGCTTCGTCGTATTCGTTGAACGCCGCATACAGCTGGATCGGTTCGCCTTCGCCGATTTCGGTCCACAATTTCTTGCCCAGCCGCGCGCTGTTGCGTGCGATCAGGCCGTTGGCCGCGTTGAGGATGGTGCCGGTGGAGCGGTAGTTCTGCTCCAGACGCACGATTTCACAACCGATGAAATCGCGCGACAGATTGATCATGTTCTCGACCCGCGCGCCACGCCAGCTGTAGACCGACTGATCGTCGTCGCCCACCGCGAACAGGGTCCCGGTGTCACCGGCGAGCACCTTGAGCCAGCGGTACTGCAGGGCATTGGTGTCCTGGAACTCGTCGACCAGAATGTGGCGCAGACGCCGCCGGTAATGGGCCTGAATGTCCGGATTGTCGCGCGTGATCTCATAGGCACGCAGCAGCAGTTCGGCAAAATCGACCACACCCTGGCGCGCGCAGGTCTGCTCGTAGGCGCTGTAGATGCGCACCAGCTGCTGCTGGGTGAAGTCGGCTTCACCGCTCAGATGTTCGGCGCGCCGCGCTTCTTCCTTCTGCGTGTTGATCCAGCCGGCGACCATCTTCGGCGGCCATTGATCGTCCGGCAGGTCCAGGCCCTTGAGCACCCGACGCACCACGCGCAGCTGGTCATCGGCATCAAGGATCTGGAAGCTCTGCGGCAGCCCGGCTTCCTTCCAGTGCAGACGCAGCATGCGATGCGCGATGCCGTGAAAGGTGCCAACCCACATCGCGCGGATCGGCACGTCGATCAGCTGTTCGATGCGCCCGCGCATCTCGCTGGCCGCCTTGTTGGTGAAGGTCACCGCCAGTATCGACATCGGCGACACACCCTCGGCCGCAATCAGCCAGGCCACGCGATGCGTCAGTACGCGGGTCTTGCCGGAGCCAGCACCGGCCAGCACCAGACGGTGCTCAGGCGGGGCAGTCACGGCTTCCAGCTGCGCCGGATTCAGCGGGGCAACCAGCGCGGACAGAGCGGGGGGCAGATTACGGGTGTCTAGTTGCATCGGCGGATTGTACGCAGCGAGCCCTGGGTTCATGGCGCCACTGCATGATGCATTGGGCACCATCGCTGGGCGTCATGGTGGTGCGTTGCCCTATTGGCGCGCCATTGTGGTGCAGCTATAGTCGGAATGCCGACGTTGATTCACAAAACTGTAACAAAGGCGTGCTCGGCATCCCGGAGTTATTCAGAGGACTTAAAACGATGATGAAGCAAGCATACATGGCTGCTGCAGTCGCTGCGGCACTGGCGACCTTCGGCGCACAGGCTCAGGACTATCAGATGGAGGGTGGACTGACGTATGCCCACGTCGACGCTGATGGCTCGACTGACAGCATTTATGGGGCCGATTTCACGTTTCACCTGAAGCAGGTCAGCACCAGTGGCCGCCCGCTGGGCGAGGCGGCATTCCTTGGGCGCTCGAGCAATCTGGGACTGGCGTATGCGACGGCCGACAAGGCCGATGTCGATGCGCTGAACGGCAGCGGCGAGTTTTACTTTGGCGACTTCTACGGCGCGGTTGACGTGACCCAGTCGTCGATCGGTAGCGATGATTCGACGGACTTCGCAGTCCGCGCGGGCTTCCTGCCGATGGATGGCCTGCTGCTGACCGTCGGGTATGACGACCTGGATCTGGCGGATGTGAGCGCCATTTCGCTCGGCGCGAAGTATGTGGTCCTGCTCAACGATGGCATGGCTCTGAACCTTGAAGCCGACGTCAAACAGTACGACGATATGGATGATACGGTCGAGTACACCCTGTTGGCGGACTACTATCTGAACAGCGCGCTCAGCTTTGGCGTCCGCTTTAACGACAGCGACGCCAACGGCTCCGAATCCACGGTCGGTGTCGGCGCCAAGTACTTCTTCACGCCGGTGATCAGCGGCGAGATCGAGTACGCCAACCAAGACCAGACCGACACGATCGGTGTCCGCGTAGCGATGCGCTTCTGATCCGTTGTCGGATCAGACGT
>JBFFJL010000138.1:0-8758 GCA_041555955.1 Nevskiaceae bacterium | reverse complement strand
TGAAGCGCGCGCCGATGCCGCGTAGGCAGCCGCTGATGAATCAGCGTTTGCCTACGCGGCCAGCGCGCCGCCCAGCCGGTAGCGTCCCGGCCCACTGCCGTGAATGCGCTTGAAGCTGCGCCGGAACGCAGCCTCGGTCTGATAACCCAGACGCTCCGCCACAGTGGCCACCGACAGGCGCGGGTCGCGTAGAAAATCCAGTGCCAGGGTCATGCGCCACACCGTCAGATACTGAAACGGACTTTGTCCGATCGTTTCGGAAAAGCGCTGCGCGAACGCGGTGCGCGACAGACAGGCGATCTGTGCCAGCTGCGCAACACTCCAGTTGCGGCCCGGATCCTGGTGCATCGCGTCCAGCGCTTGCCGCAGCCGCGGATCGGTCAGCCCTGCCAGTAGACCCCGGCGCCGCGGGTCGGTGCGCAGATGGTGGCGCACCGCCATTGTGAACAGCGCATCGGCGAGTTTGTCCATGACCGCCTGGCGCCCAAAGTCGCGTCGGTGCGATTCAGCGCGCAGCAGCGATCCGAGACTGCGGTAGGCGTCGCCGGCATCGATGGCACGCACCACCAGGCAGTCTGGCAGCGCGTCCAGCAGGGGATTTGCACGGCCCCCGCCGTCGAAGCCGAATTCGCCGCACAGCAGGGTCGAGAAGCAGGCATCGTCTGGTCCCGGCTCGGGCTCGCTGGTGAGCACATGGGCATCGCCACGCGGCAGCAGCATCAGGTCGCCCGCGCCCAGACGTACCGGTGCATCGAGACTGGCGGATTCGACCCAGCACATGCCTTGATCGACGAGGTGGAAATAGGCACTCGGGGCGGCGTCTTCGGGCTCTCGCCAGCGTCCGCACAGTTGTGGATTGTCGGTGATCCGGGCGCGCAGCTGGTAGGCATTGAGCACAGCGTCAAGCGCGGAATCATCGGGTGTTTCAGTCATAAATTCCGGACCCTGCGGCACAGCAGCCTCTATGAGGGCAAGACTACCATCGGCGCTATCGTCACTGGATAGGGCGGACATGATCGGCGAATCCGTCAGGAATGTGGGCTTGAGCTTGCTTGACCTCGGATTGGCGGTGGAGTTCGGACCCAGGTGCGAAAGGCGCTGGCTGCGGCGGGTGCGTCGACAACGCGGTGATGCGCCGAGCGTGATCCAGATTGGCTGTTTCAACGTATCTGTTGCTGTGAGCCGGTCCACAGCCCTGTGCGGATCAGGTCGCAGACGACTTTTTTCACCCGAAGCGCAATACTTGCAGTGCTAAAGGCTTCATCACTCAGCAGCAGGAGACTGAACTTATGACACATACGCGCAAACCCCTCGCCATCGCACTCGGCGCGGCATTCGCCCTGTCCGGCTTCGCCGCTCAGGCCTCGGTTTTCCAGACCTCCGAACTCGGTGCCGGGTACATGGTGGCCGCGGCTGGCGACGACAAGTCCGCTGAAGCCAAGTGCGGCGAAGCCAAATGCGGTGAAGGCAAGTGTGGCGAGAAGAAGGCTGAAGACACCAGCACCGACAAGAGCGCTGAGGCCGCGTGCGGCGAGAAGAAGGCCGAAGCCAAATGCGGTGAAGGCAAGTGTGGTGAGAAGAAAGGCGAGTAATCGCATGTGCCCGCTGTCGGGCCTTGCGTTTGAGACGGACGGCACGGGTTCAACCCGTGCCGTCCTGTGATGCGCCGGGCAGCACCCGCGCCGCAGTCGCGCGCCGCGGTTGAGGGCGCAGGTCTCGGCTTGCGGCGAAGTTTGCTGGCGCCGTTGGCCGAGCGCGCGCCGAGCGCATTGGGTTTTCTTGAAGTTGCGCCGGAAAACTGGATGCGCATCGGCGGCCGCCTCGGCCGCGCGTTTCGCGCGCTGACCGAGCGCTACGCCTTTGCCACTCATGGGCTGTCCCTGTCGATCGGCAGTCCGGCGCCGCTGGACGAAGCCTTCGTGCTGGAGATCAAGCAGTTTCTCGATCGGCACGGCATCGTCGACTACACCGAGCATCTGACCTACTGCTCCGACGACGGGCATTTGTACGATCTGATGCCGATCCCGTTTACCGCCGAAGCGGTTGAATATGTCGCTGCGCGGGTGCGCCGGGTGCAGGAGCTGCTGCAGCGCCGGATTGCGCTGGAAAACGCCAGCTACTACCTGCCTTTGGCGTCAGACCTGACTGAACTGGAATTCATCAGCGCGGTGCTCGAGCGCGCCGACTGCGACCTGTTGCTCGACGTCAACAATATCTACGTCAACAGCATCAATCACGGCTACGACGCTGCGGAGTTTCTGGACGGATTGCCGGGTGAGCGCATCCGCTATGTTCATATCGCCGGACACTATGTCGAAGCCGAGGATCTGCGTGTCGACACGCATGGTGCGGATGTGATCGATCCGGTGTGGACTTTGCTGGATCGCGCCTATGCACGTTTCGGTGTACTCCCAACCCTGCTGGAGCGTGACTTCAACATTCCGCCGCTGCCGGAGCTGATGCGGGAAATCGATCAGATCCGCGCGATTCAGGCGCGGCATGCCCCCAGTGCGCGAGCGGTCGATGGCTGATCCGACAAGCGCTCCAGGCTTTCTGCAGCTGCAGGTTGCTTTCGCCGCACACCTGCGGGCACCGGAGCGGCATGCTTTTGATGGTGCAGAGCAGCGCCGCCTGAAAATCTATCGCGATCTGTTCTACAACAACATTGAGGACTGCCTTGCCGGGGCATTCCCGGTGCTGCGCAAAATTTCGGACGATGCGGTCTGGCATGCACGTGTGCGTGATTTCTTTGCGCGGCACCGTTGCAGCGCGCCGCAGTTTCACCGGGTGCCTGAAGAATTTCTGCAGTATCTCGAACAGGAGCGCGGTGAACACCCGCAGGATCCCCCGTTTCTGCGAGATCTGGCGCACTACGAATGGGTCGAGCTGTCGCTGTCAATCGATCCGCAGGAGCTGACGCCCGAGCTGGCCGATCCCAACGGCGATCTGCTGTGCGGCGTGCCGCAGTTGTCGCCGCTGGCCTGGATGCTGGCTTACGACTGGCCGGTACACCGCATCGGGCCAGGGCAGATTCCCGAGGCGCCGAGCGCCACGCCCACCTTTCTGGTGGTCAACCGCGACCGACAGGATCGCGTGCGCTTTCTCGAACTCAATCCGGTGGCGGCACGCCTGCTGCAGCTGATCGAGGCCGGGCCGGCCGAAACCGGCGCCCTGCTGCTGGAACGCATTGCCGCGGAGCTTGGGCGTCCAGGCGAGTCTGAAGTCATCGCCGAAGGACATCGTCTGCTGGTGCAATTGCGCGAACGCGACGTTGTGCTCGGTACTCGACGTGGCGCTCCCGAGAAGGCCGCTTCCAGCTAGCGTTACGGCCTCGGGTGCTTCGAAAAGAAGTCCCAGAGCATGCTGTTGGCGTCCAGCGCATCCGTGGTCTGTCCTCCGCACACGCCTTCTGCGCCCAGGTCCTGGCTGCCGGCCCAGACGTGGCCGGCGCTGTCGGTCGTGCACAGCACCACGTCTGCGCCGTCTTCGCAGCCGGAGTAGGTGACGCAACGAGAATCCCCGTTGCTGTAGGTCTGCATCGGCTCGGCGTTGCAGCGGTTGTTGGCGACAAAGGTGTCGATGCTGTCCTGCGCCGGCGGGCGCTGACCGCCTTCAGGGCCGGTGCTCTGACCGCCGTCGAACGGGGCGCAGGTGTCGGACAGGCCGTGCAGGTGCAGGACCGGCACCGGACGGGTCGGCTGGCAGGCGAAGACCAGCGGTTTCAGCAGCCGGTCGTAGTCGCGGTTCATCAGATACGAGGCGCTCGGCGCGATCGCCGCGATACGATCGGACAGTTCGCACGCCAGGCGGTAGGCCATCATGCCGCCGTTGGAGTGGCCGGTCACGAAGACCCGCTTGGGGTCGACATCGGCAATCGACTCTGCATCGTCGAGCATGCGTGCGATGACTGCCACGTGGTCGATTTCGGCATCCTGGGCGCCACCGCAGCAGCTGCCGGCATTCCAGGTTCGGAAGATCAGGTCCGCGGCGTTATACCCATCGGGACGCATGTACAGAAAGCCCTCGCGTTGGGCGGTGTCGTGCAGATGGGTCATGTCTTCGATTGTCTGTGCATCGCTGCCGCCGCCGTGCAGTGCAATGACTAGGGGTGCCTTGGCCGAGCGCGCGCGGTCCGGAATGAACAGGTGGTAGCGGTGAACGACGCCGTCCACCGTGACGCTGCGGGTAATTTCGGCGTCATCATTGCTGCCGAAACAGCCGCTCAGGGAGGCCGCCAGCAGGCAGCAGGCAGCAAAAGGCAGGCGTAGGCGCATCAGAGGGCATCCGGGGGTGGGGCGGAACCACTATGCCCGGCTGTGATGCGAGGCGTCTACCGCTACAATTCGCGTCCTTTTCACAATTGCCGACCCCATGAATGCAGTCGCCGAGCAGGCGGCGCGTCGCCGGACGTTCGCCATCATTTCGCATCCGGACGCGGGTAAGACCACGCTGACCGAAAAGCTGCTGCTGTTCGGCGGCGCGATCCAGCTCGCCGGAACCGTCAAGGGCCGCAAGGCCAGCCGCCACGCGACCTCCGACTGGATGGCGCTGGAGCAGCAGCGCGGCATCTCGGTGACGACATCGGTGATGCAGTTCCCGTACAACGGCTGCATCGTCAACCTGCTGGACACGCCGGGGCATGAGGACTTCTCCGAGGACACCTACCGCACGCTGACCGCGGTGGACTCGGCGCTGATGGTGATCGATGTCGCCAAGGGCGTCGAAGCGCGCACGATCAAGCTGATGGAAGTCTGCCGTCTGCGCGACACGCCGATCGTCACCTTCATCAACAAGCTTGACCGCGAGGGCCGGCCGCCACTGGATCTGCTCGACGAGGTCGAGAAGGTGTTGGGTCTGCAGTGCACGCCGATCACCTGGCCGCTGGGCATGGGCCGCGACTTCAAGGGCGTCTACCACCTGCTCGAAGACCGCTTCTATTTGTACTCCGGCGACAAGCACAAGATGTCGACGATCGAAACCATCGAGGGACTGCGCGCGCCGGGTCTGGCCGAGCGCTTCGGCGGCGTGTACAAGACCCTGCTCGACGAGATCGAGCTGGTGCAGATGGCCGGCAACGAATTCAATCTCGACGACTACCGAGCAGCGAAACTGACGCCGGTGTTTTTCGGCGCGGCGATCAACAATTTCGGCATCCGCGAGCTGCTCAACGGCTTCACCCAGTGGTCGCCGCCGCCGCAGCCGCGCACCGCACTGGTGGTCGACGGCGAGCGCGTCGTCGCGACCGACGAGGCCGCGTTCAGCGGTTTCGTGTTCAAGATCCAGGCGAACATGGACCCCAAGCACCGCGATCGCGTCGCTTTTCTGCGGGTCTGTTCGGGGACGTATCGCAAGGGCATGCTGCTGCACAGCGTGCGTCTCGGCGGTCCGGTGCGCATCGCCAACGCGCTGACCTTCATGGCCAGCGAGCGCGAGACCGTGGATACCGCGTATCCCGGCGACATCATCGGACTGCACAATCACGGCACGATCGCCATCGGCGATTCGTTTTCCGAAGGGGAATCCCTGCGCTTCACCGGCGTGCCCAACTTCGCGCCGGAGCTGTTCCGTCGCGTGATTCTGAAAGACCCGCTGAAGGCCAAGCAGCTCAACAAGGGGCTGGATCAGCTGTCCGAAGAGGGCGCGACCCAGGTCTACCGGCCGATCAGCAACAACGACATCATTCTCGGCGCGGTTGGCGTGTTGCAGTTCGACGTGGTGCAGTACCGCCTGCGCGACGAGTACGGGGTCGAGTCGGTGTTCGAGCCGGTACAGGTCAACACCGCGCGTTGGGTCGTTTGTGACGACGCCAAGCGCTTTGTCGAGTTCGTCGAGAAGAACGAAACGCGCCTGGCCAAGGACCATTACGGCGATCTGGTGTATCTGGCTTCATCGGCAGTGAATCTGTCGATGACACGGGAACGTCATCCCGACGTGCAATTCTTGGACACCAAGGAACACGGCTAGGCGTGCTGGGGCTGGCGTGCCTGCGTGGGCGTCGCGCACGAGGGGTTGGACCGTGATGGCGGCGTCGTGTACCGTTCAGGCGCCCAAACCGACTCTTGACGCCGGTTTGCTGCGCGCCCTGATGGGCATCGCCGCTGCGCCGGCGAAGATGAGCGACATCGAATGTCGCGTTACGTCCCGAGAATGCGTCCGGCCGTCTGAATGGCTGCGCACCGGAGCTGCCGACTGGCACCCTAGGGTGTATTGCGTCGGATGACTACTTAGAGATTTTGATGAAAGCACCCCTGAAGTCCCGCCGGATCGACCCCTCAAGCTGGCCGATGATGGTGTTGTTCGTGGCGATCCATCTTGCCTGTTTCGGTGCAATCTGGACCGGCGTGCAGTGGCAGGACATCGGGTTGTGCCTAGGGTTGTACGCGATCCGCATGTTCGGCGTCACTGCCGGCTATCACCGCTATTTTGCGCACAAGGCGTACAAGACCGGGCGGGCAATGCAATTTCTGCTGGCGGCGCTGGCGCAGTCGTCGCTGCAATCCGGGGCGCTGTGGTGGGCGGCCAAGCACCGCGACCACCACAAGTATTCGGACACACCGCTGGATTCGCACTCGCCGCGCCAGCACGGTTTCTGGTTTGCGCACATGGGCTGGATCTTCAACGCCCAGGCGCAGGAAGCGGACTATGCACGCATCGCCGAGTTCTCGAAATATCCGGAGCTGGTGTGGCTGGACAAGTATCACTGGGTGCCGGGGACGATCCTGGGCCTGAGCGTGTGGCTGCTCGGCGGCTGGTCGGCGCTGGTGGTCGGGTTTATCTGGTCGACGGTGTTGCTGTGGCACGGCACCTTCTGCATCAATTCGCTGGTGCATGTGTTTGGCAAACAGCGCTATCTGACTGGCGACGATTCGCGCAACAACTGGCTGTTCGCTTTGCTGTCGCTGGGTGAGGGCTGGCACAACAACCATCACTACTACATGGCGTCGGCGCGCCAGGGCTTCCGCTGGTGGGAAGTCGACATCACCTATTACCTGCTGCGCGGACTTGCCGCGGTTGGCTTGGTGTCGGATCTGCGCGACCCGCCGCCGCACGTACTGGAAGGGCAGCGACAGGTCTCTCCCGAGTTGAAGGACCGGATCGCGGCAGCGCTAGCCGATTCGTTTTCGGCCGATCGCATCGTGCGGCGCATGCAGGCGCGTTGGGCCGAGCTGCATCCCGGTGCGAGCTTCGACGACTGGCGTCGCCGCTGGCAGGAGCAGATGGCGCATGGCCGTGGGCAGCTGACGCAGATGGTGCACGCCGAATTGCCGAGCCTGGATCAACTGTATCGTCGTGCCCGCCGCAAGTTTGCGCGGACGCCAGCAATGGAAGAAATTGTCACGCGTGCTCGCGAGATGCTGGCGCAGTCGGTGATGGTGCGCCTGGAACGGGTTCCGGCTGCAACCTGATTTGAGCACGGCCGTTCGTCACGACGCGTTTGCGGCACTGCGTTTCCCCGAGTTCCGGCGACTGATCGGTGCCAGCTTTCTGCTGACCTGCGCCCTGCTGGTCCAGGAAATCGCGCTGGCCTACGAGCTGTACCGCATCACCGGTGATCCTTTGTCGCTCGGCCTGATCGGTCTGGCGGAGGCGGTGCCGTTCATTGGGCTGGCCCTGTTCGGTGGCTATCTGGTCGATCGCCGCGAAAAACGCGGCCTGATTCGTATCAGTCTGGGCGTGATCCTGCTGGCCTCGCTGCTGCTGTGGCTGTTGGCGCAACCATTGGCGCGCGAATCCATGTCGCAGTCCGGCTGGCTGTGGGCAGTGTATCTGTCGGTATCGGTGCTGGGGCTGGCGCGAGGGGTGTTGTCGCCGACCGCGTCCTCGCTGCGTGCGTTCCTGGTGCCGCGTGAGGTGTATGGCAATGCCGCGACCTGGTCGAGCAGTTGCTGGCAGGCTGGAGCGATTCTTGGGCCGGTTGCCGCAGGATTTGCCTATGCCGCTTTCGGTTTGTCCGGATCGCTGCTGGGCGTGATGGCCCTGCTGTTGTGTTGTCAGTGGCTGGTTGCGGGTATCGCGCCGCGTCCGGTGCCGACTGACCCGCAACATCAGGCGGCGCTGTGGCAGTCGTTGCGTGAAGGCCTGGACTATGTGCGCCGCACGCCGATCATTCTGTACGCACTGGCGCTCGACATGTTTTCGGTGCTGTTCGGTGGCGTGGTCGCGATCCTGCCGATTTTTGCCGAGGACATCCTGAAGGTCGGCCCCGAAGGACTCGGCTGGCTGCGCGCGGCGCCTGCGTTGGGGGCGGTGCTGACGATCCTGATCTGCGCCTGGCTGCCGCCAACCGGGCGTCCATGGCGCAATCTGCTGCTGGCGGTGCTGGGGTTCGGTGTCGCGACCCTGGTGTTCGCGCTGTCGCGGCAGATGTGGCTGTCACTGCTGGCGCTGTTTCTCACCGGCGCCTGCGACAGCATCAGCGTCGTGATCCGGCAGACCATTCTGCAGATCGTTCCGCCGGATCATCTGCGCGGGCGTGTGCAATCGGTCAACAGCATCTTCATCAGTTCGTCGAACGAGCTCGGCGCTTTCGAATCGGGCGCGGCCGCACGACTGATCGGCACGGTGCCGTCGGTATTGTTCGGCGGCGCGATGACCTTGGGTGTCGTGGCCTGGATCTGGCGGCGCTCGCGCGCCCTGTTCGATGAGCGACTGACGCACGAAGTGCGCAGCTGAGGCCTCAGACGCTGATCAGCGCCCAGCTGCGACGTTCCCAGGCAACGGTAAAAATCACAGCCTGGATCAGGCGGTAGGCGCCCAG
>JBFFJL010000137.1:0-8774 GCA_041555955.1 Nevskiaceae bacterium | reverse complement strand
CCGCACGCATTTCTGATTGATCCCACGCTGAACTCCGATGGTGCATGTCTGGCTGAACGCCAGACGCGACGAAGTCCGGAGCAAGCATCGCGCCAGCGCGACCGATCAAGGGAACGTTGGCGGCGCCGGGTCACTCACGCTGCGGTCGTCACGAATGACGTATTTGTGCTCAACGCCGAGATCGCTGAGCTCGCAGCGGTCGTGTTGGCTACCGTGAACATCCAGTGCGACCAGTGCCGCAATGAAGGCCAGCGATTCGGCAAACCAGCGCAAGGGTCCATCGGAATAGACCACCGGTTGTGCGCGACCATCGGGTTCGCAGCGGGACTGGACTGCGGCTACCGCGCGGGGCTGCGTGGCCTTCTCGATGGCGGAGCGCACTTCTTCCTGCGTCGCAGCCTGGGAAAATCCCGCTGACAGACCCGCAACCATTGCCAACACCAGTTTCGTACGCATGTCGTTCCCTCCCGATCTTTTGCGTCCGCTGACTTTATCCCTTCGGGCTCGCCCGGAAAGTCGGATAAATGATGCATCAGGCGGCATCGTGAAAGATCACGCCCAGGGTGAATCGCTCGCCGCAATGCACGGTGCCGACGCCGTGACGCATCGCAACGCGATAGTCGCCGCGGGTGCCGGCGACAGGACGCTGCGCCACCGCGAAGACAGCGGCGTCGCCCTGCTGCAGTGAGATCACGCGCGCACGCGATTGCATGCGCGGACGCTGTTCGGTCAGCACCAGCTCGCCGCCCTCGAAATCCTCGCCCGGCTGACTCAGCAACAGCACCAGTTGCAACGGAAAGACCTGCTCGCCGTAGAGGTCCTGATGCAGGCAGTTGTAGTCGCCTTCGCGGTAGCGCAATAGCAGCGGTGTGGGCCGGGTCTGGCCCGTCGCGTGACAGGCGGCACGGTAACTGGCGTGATCCGGCGGAAACGGTCGCCTGCCATGCATGCGTTGCGACCAATCGTTGGCCAACGGCGCCAGCACGGCGTACCAATGTTCGCGGAGCTGCTGCACAAGCGTGGGCAGTAGATCGGTGAAGTACTGGTACTCACCACAGCCGTAGCCGTGCCGCTGCATGATCACGCGCGAGCGGAAATGTTGCGGCTCGGCATAGAGCGCCTTCATCGCCGCACACTGCGCCGCGCTCAGGACATTGCGCTGGACGGCGACGCCGTCGCGGTTCAAGGCTTCGAGCAGTTCAGGGGGTTCTGGCTTCATGCGGCCCACAGATAGATAGCGGCCAGCGAGCGGTACGGACGCCACGCTTCCGCACGCTGCAGCAGCGCCTTGGGCGATGCACAGTCCGCCGCGCGCATCAGGCCGATGTCGCTGTGCGGAAACGCGTCCGGTTCGCGACCCAGGCGGATCGCAAGATAGTTGCGTGTCCACGGGCCGAAGCCCGGCAGCGCCTGTAGCTGCTGATCAACGCGCACCCACTCTGTCGCGTCCAGGTCCAGTCGCCCGTCGACCACAGCGCTGGCGAGTTGTCGCAGGGTGTCGACGCGCTTGCCCGGCATGCCGAGCTGTTTCAGGTCCGCAGCAAGTATGCGTGCGGGAGTCAGTTCACCGCCACAGCGTTCGACCAGACGCGCGGTCAAGGTGCCGGCCGCCGCGACGGTGACCTGTTGGCCTATCACCGTGCGGATGCACAGTTCGAACGCATCCCAGGTTCCGAGCGGACGCAAGCCTGGAAAGCGTGCAATGCGCGGCGCCAGTACCGGACACTGCCGCAGATGCCGGCGTGCGGCGCTGAGGTCTTCGGCGACGGCAAACAGATGCGCAACGCGCGGCACGGCCTGTTGTGCAAGCTCAGTGGAGGCCGCTTCGATCCGCAGGCAGCGCGCAGACGTCGCGGAGTCCGCGGTCACCCGCACATCACTGGTATTGAACGCCCGCTGGTAGCTGCGCTCGTCCACCGCTTCGACACCCGGAATCAGGCGCGGCTGCAGGTAGCTCAGCAACCGCGCCCAGGGCAGATGTCCACGCACTGGCAACTCAATCACTGCGCTCATGGTTTGACGGATTGCCTGGTGCACTGCGCGCGCTCCTGGTCCAGCAAGGTCCGTTTGCGTTCGATGCCCCACTTGTAGCCGCCAAGCCCGCCGTCGCCGCGAATCACGCGATGGCAAGGCACCAGCAGCGCGACGCGATTGGCGGCGCAGGCGCTGGCGACCGCACGCACGGCCTTGGGATGACCGATCGCCCTGGCCACTTCGGCATAGGCTCGCACTTCGCCGCTGGGAATACGGCACAGGTAGTTCCAGACCTTCATCTGAAATGCAGTGCCGCGCAGATCCAGCGGCAGCTCCGGCGCCGGCACCGCACCATCCAGATGACTGCGCAGCGCCTGCATCCAGGCATCGAACTGGGTTTTCTGCCGCGCGTCCATCGGATTCAGTGCCGCGCCCGGATATTCAGTACGCAGACGATTCAGCAACTCGCTCTCGCTGTCGCCGAACTGCACGAAGCACAGGCCACGATCGGTTGCGCCGATCATCACCCGGCCCAGCGCCGTTTCGCCGCTGGCATAGGAAATCGCCACGTCACGACCGCCGCTGCGGTACTGCCTGGGCGTCATGCCCAGATGCGTGGCGAGCCTGGCGTAGACGCGGCTGGTCGAGTGGTAACCGGCATCCTGTATCGCCCGCGTCACCGGCGCGCCATCGCGCAGACCCTGACGCAGCGCGTGCAGCCGCAAGGCATCGACGTACTGCTTGGGGCTCAGCCCCAGCACGGCCTTGAACTGGCGCTGCAGATGAAACGGGCTCAGGTGCGCGCGCGCGGCCAGCGCATCCAGCGTCGGCGCGTCGTCGAGGTGCTGTTCCAGATGCCGGCACAAGGCCTCAATGCGTTCGACCGTGCGACTGTCGGCCCGCTGCTGCAGCGGCTTGCAGCGTTTGCACGGTCGCAGGCCGTCGGCCTGAGCGCCGGCCGGGGTGGCGTAGAAGCGCACGTTCTTGCGCAGCGGCCGACGCGACGCGCAGGACGGCCGGCAGTACACGCCGGTGGTCATGACGCCGTAGTAGAAGCGGCCATCCTGTTGCGCGTCGCGCTCCAGCACGGCCTGCCAGCGGGCTTGTTCGTCCATTGCACTCACTCTCGCAGTGTAGGTCCGTTTCACGGACCCGAGGCGTGCAGTGTCGCGCCCACCCCGCCGTCGAACACTCCGCTTCTTGCGCTCATGCTCAGCCGCCTCACCGGCTCCGCATTGTCGTGAGACTCGCCTGACCGGCGCGGTCACCATCCGGTGTTGCGGGCTGAGCGCCGCAGAGAGTTCTGGCTTGAACCGAAGCCGGTCGCGCGGACCGGCTCCGACACCGACTCAGAACAGCTCAACGCCGCCGTCGAGGCGGTCGTTGCGGCGTCCGTCGCGGACCGATTCGTAGAACACCACGCGATTGCGACCGGCATTCTTGGCTTGGTACAGCGCCCGGTCGGCACGCTCGATCACGTCCACCATGCTCGTTCCGGCCTCGATCGGCGCACACCCCACGCTGACCGTGACCTGCCCCACCTGCGGGAAGACATGGGTGGAGATCGTCTGGCGCAGGCGCTCCATCGCAGTCATCACGCCATCGCGATCGCTGCGCGTCAGGATCACCGCAAATTCTTCGCCGCCGTAGCGGAAACAGCGATCTTCGCCGCGGAACAACGTGCTGACCATTTGTGCGATCAGCAGCAACACCTCGTCACCGTAAAGATGACCGAAGCGGTCATTGATGCGTTTGAAATGATCGATGTCGAACAGCGCCAGCCACCAGCTGACGGGCCCACTGCGCGCACGCGCGGAATCACGCGGGACCTGGTCGGGTGCTACCAGTGCCGCCTCGGTCACCCGCGCCAGATAGCTGTCGAAGCTGCGTCGGTTCTTCAGTCCGGTCAGCCGGTCCTGTTCGGAATCACGGATCATCGCAGTGAAATTCCGGTACAGGCGCGCCAGTGCGTCGATCGTGCGCAGTTGAGCAGGGGTGCACTCAGTCAGATGAACGGCCAGAGCCTCGTGTGCGCCCACCGGCATCAGGTGGATGCAGCCGCCACCGTTCTCTTGCGGAATCTGGACATCATTGCCCTGCGCAACCTGCGCCAACAAGTCGGCGGGGATGTTTTCGGCAAACGCCGGTATTTCGTCATCTGCCGGGCGATCGGACTCGACCACCGCGGCAGCGCCAAAGCCGATGAATCCCGCGGCACGGACCGGCAGCAGCTCCTTTATCGTCTGTAACAGACTGACGCGCAAGGTTTTTGCGTCTCGATGCTCGGCAACGTTGGCGACCGACTCGAGCACTCTCGGCACATCGAGCTGACTCATGAGATTCCGTTCTTCCTGTTCTGGTCAGGCTGAGCAGCAAGTCCTGCACCAGGCCGCAATACAATCGGCGCCAGTCGAACAGGCCAGAGCGCAATGCAGACGATCAGCTCGCAGGATATTCCCGGTTTCAAACGCGCCGACCTGGCCCTTGCCGGGGCGCCCGCACGGACGGTGTATCGCCGCGGCAGCGGCCCTGCGGTGGTGGTGATGACCGAAGTCCCGGGCATCACGCCGCAGGTTGCGCACTTTGCCACGCGCGTGGCCGACGCAGGCTTTTCGGTGTATCTGCCGCAATTGATCGGTACGCCGATGCAGCCACTGACACCGGGCGCCGCGGTCCGCTCGATTGCGCGCGCCTGCATCAGCCGTGAGTTCCGCGTGCTGGCTGCGAACCAATCGAGTCCGATCGTTGACTGGCTGCGCGCGCTGGCACGTCACGCCCACAACGAATGCGGGGGGCCGGGCGTCGGTGCGGTCGGCATGTGCCTGACCGGTAATTTCGCGCTGGCGATGATGCTGAACGCGCCGGTGATCGCGCCGGTGCTGTCGCAACCGTCGCTGCCGGGCGCGATCACCCCGGGACGGCGTCGCGCCCTGCACGCGTCGACTGAAGAGCTGGCGGCCGCTCACGACAAGATCGAGCAGCACGGCGCGCGCATTCTGGGGCTGCGCTTCGACGACGATCCGATGTGTCCGCCGCAACGCTTCGCTCGGCTACGCGAGGAATTCGGCGCCGCCTTCGAGGCGATCGAGCTGCCGTCGTCCTGTGCCAATCCGGACGCGCTGCCGCCTGCGCACAGCGTGTTGACCACGCATCTGATCGACGCCACAGGGGAACCCACCCGCGCCGCGCTGGATCGCACCCTGGCATTCCTGAGCGAACAGCTGCGGCGCTGATTCTCCCCGGAGCCAGCGCAACTCTCTGATTCGCCGCGGCCAACGGCCCACGGGCGGCCGTGCCGCCAGCAGTGCATGTCGCTGCCGACAATGGCATATTCACTGAAATGCTTACATTGACCACTGTCATTGTGTGAGGAGACACACATGAATTCGGATAACACCCGCCTGCAGCCGCAGGATCTGCAGCGCTTTGCCGAGGTCCAGCGTCTGGCCTACCGCTGCGCCGAAACCGTCGCTGCGCAGTTGCAGCCCGGCATGACCGAACGCGACGCCGCGACACGCATGCAGGCGTTCTTCGATGCCGAAGGTGTCGACGACTGTTTCCATCGTCCGTTCGCCTGGTTCGGCGACCGTACCGCGTTTCGTGGCCTGATCGGCGTGCGCGCGCTGGGCGGCTTCAACCCGGCGTTCTATCCGGGGCTGCGCCGTCTCGAAACCGGTATGCCGTTCATTCTCGACTGCGCGCCGAGCGTGCGGGGCTACACCGCGGACATCGGCTATTGCGGTGTGATCGGCGAGAACAAGCTGCTCGACAAGCTGATGGATGACTTGCTTGAGTACCGCCTGCTGATCGTATCGATGGCCAAACAGCGCCGGCCGCTGGCCGAGATCAGCCGCGCGGTCGACCGCCTGTGTGCGCGTCACGGTTACGAGCCGCGGCACAAGGCCTACCCGTTCGAAACCTTGGCGCATCGCGTCGAAACCCTGCCGGACGACGGTAAGGCCGGGCACTTCAGCATCGCGCGCTTCGGCCTGCGCAATGTCACCGAGCTGGCGCGCGACGCGCTCCAGGGCCGGCGTGAAGGCTGGTCCCCGATCTGGAACAGCGGCGCGCGCTCGGAACACCCGCCGACACCGGGCCTGTGGGCGGTCGAACCGCATCTGGGCTTTCGCGGCGTTGGCGCCAAGTGGGAAGAACTGCTGGTCGTCACCGAAGATGACGCGTTCTGGCTCGACGACGACGTGCCGCATGTGCGCCGCTGGCAGCAGCGCGGACTGTGGCCAGCCGACGCCGCTGACACGAACCGGAAAGCCGCATGAACGACATGACTCGCATTCCCTCGGACGGCGTCCAGCTGGCGATCCGCCAGTGGGGGGAACACAACACGGTCACCCTGCTGCTGGTCCACGGCTACCCGGACTGCAGCCATGTCTGGGACGCCGTCGCCGAACGGTTGTCAGCGGAGTTTCACGTCGTCGCCTATGACGTGCGCGGCGCCGGTGCGTCCAGCGCGCCGCAGGCGGTCGCGGACTACGACCTCGATCATCTGATTGCGGATATGGGCGCAGTCATCGATACCGTCAGCCCCGGCAAGCCGGTGCATCTGATCGGTCACGACTGGGGCTCGATCCAGTCCTGGGAAGCCGTCACCACCGAACGCCTGCGCGGACGTATCGCCTCCTACACCTCGATCTCCGGACCGTGCCTGGATCACGCCGGCTACTGGATTCTGAACCGCCTGCGCTCGGCGGCGCCATCCGAACTGGCGCAGCTGGTGCGACAGGCGATGCATTCCTGGTACATCGGCGCATTCCAGCTGCCGGGTGCGGCGCCGGCACTGTGGAAGCTGGGCCTGGACCAGCTGTGGCCGAAAATGCTGGAACGGCTGGAAGGGATCGAAGCAACGGCCAGCGCGACTCAGACGCGGGATGGCGTCAACGGCATCAAGCTGTATCGCGCCAACATGCGCCAGCGCCTGTTCCATCCGTCCGAACGCCGCACCGACATCCCAGTGCAGCTGATCGTGCCGACGCAGGACCGCTTCGTCACCACCGACGTGCTGGACGAACTGCCGAACTGGGTCGAACGCCTGTGGCGCTTCGATGTCGCCGCCGGCCACTGGCTGCAACTGAGCCATCCCGACTGGGCCGCCGAGCGCATCGCCGACTTCGTCGGTTTTGTGGAATCCGGCAAGGAGGCCGCGCGCTTGCAACGCGCCCGTGTGCGCGGCCCGCGCAAGCGGGACTCCGGCAAGCTGGTCGTCGTCACCGGCGCCGGCTCGGGCATCGGTCGCGAGATGCTGCTGGCGTTCGCCGAGCGCGGCGCCGACGTCGTCGCCGTCGATATCGACACGCAAGCCGCCGAACGCTCGGTCGAACTGGCGCGTCTGCTCGACGCCAATGCCTTCGCCTACACCGTCGATGTCGGCGATGCGCGGGCGATGGAAGCGCTGGCCGCGGACATCGAACAGTCCCTCGGCACACCGGACATCGTCGTCAACAACGCCGGCATCGGCATGGCCGGCGCCTTCCTCGACACCAGCGTGCAGGACTGGCAGCAGCTGCTGCACGTGAATCTGTGGGGCGTGATTCACGGCAGCCGCCTGTTCGCACGGCAGATGGTCGATCGCGGCAACGGCGGCGTCATCGTCAATGTCGCCTCGGGCCTGGCCTATACACCGACCCGCGCGCTGCCGGCCTATGCCACCAGCAAGGCCGCGGTGCGGATGCTGTCCGACTGCCTGCGTGCCGAACTGCACGATGCCCGGGTGCGCGTGGTCAGCGTCTGTCCCGGCATCATCGATACCGGCATCACGGACGCGGTGCGTTTCGTCGGCACCGACGCCGCCGAACAGGACCGGCGACGCGCAAAGGCCAGGGCGCTGTACCAGCGCCGCAATCTGAAGCCGCAGGCAGTCGCGCGCGCGGTGCTGGATGCAATCGACCACCACCGCGACGAAGTCGCCGTCGGTGTCGAAGCCAAGGCCGGCCGCTGGATGAGCCGCTTGCTGCCCGGTGCGCTGCAGCGCCTGGCACGTCTCGATGTCGCCCACTGAACCCCATTCCGATACGCACTGCGGAGAACACTCCATGCGCCGTCATCGCAAGAACGCTCGCACCGCTTCGAACTCCGATCACCCGCTGCGTCAGCGCAAGGTGGAATTCGACTGGGCGAAGACGCCCCTGGAATGGATTCCGGGCCAGCCGTACGCCAGCCATTTCATCAACGAGATCAACCTCCTGCTGCCCGCCGGTGAGTTCTGGTTCTGCAAGGTCTACAACAAGGCCCTGCCGCTGATCACCGACGACAAGCTGCGCGACGACGTCCAGGGGTTCATCCGCCAGGAAGCGATGCACGCGCGCGCGCACGCCGGCGCCACCGCGGAGTATCTGAACGCGCATGGCATCGAAACCGATTCCAATACGCGGCGCGAGGACTGGATGTTCGAAACCTTGCTCAGCGACACGCCGCTGGGCCGCCCGCTGCCACGTTGGGCCGAGCGGCAATGGCTGGTGTTCCGACTCGGCATCATTGCCGCGATCGAACACATGACCTGCGTGCTCGGCAAATACGTCCTGGAGAACGACCTCTGGGATCAGGCCGGCGCCGATCCGGTATTGCTCGATCTGCTGCGCTGGCACGGCGCCGAGGAAGTCGAGCATCGCTGCGTGGCATTCGACCTGTATCGCCATCTGGGCGGGCGCTATCCGTCGCGCTACTACCTGGCGCTCATCTCGATGCCGATGATCTTCGGCCTGTGGGTCCACGGCGCCGCGCACATCATGAAGCAGGACCCGCGATTCAAAGACCAGCGCCCGAGCGTGCTGCGGCCGTGGATCTGG
>JBFFJL010000136.1:0-8782 GCA_041555955.1 Nevskiaceae bacterium | reverse complement strand
CGGCCCTGGCGGCCGCCGCAGCCATTGTTCTGGGCTCCAGGCTGGCCCTGCCCGTCTTTGTGACTGCACCTGTTGCCGCATTCGGCGGCGGCTTGGCAGCCGCCTATCTGGTGATCTGGCTCAGCTCAGCCAACGGACGCACCAGCGTGACCACGATGCTGCTCTCCGGCTTGGCCATCAACGCGATTGCAGGCGCCGGCATCGGATTTCTCGCTTACCTGGCAGACGACACCGCGCTGCGCTCGGTCACCTACTGGATGTTCGGCTCTCTAGGCAAAGCCGGATGGGCCGAGCTGCGCATTGCGCTGCCGTTGTTGCTGTTCCCTCTGCTGCTGACACCCCTGGCGGCACGCCCGCTCAACGCACTTCAACTGGGTGAAGCTGAAGCGCAGCACCTCGGCATTAACGTCGAACGTCTCAAGCGCGGCCTGCTGGCCCTGATCGTCATTGCCGTGGCGGTCAGCGTTTCGCTGGCCGGTATCGTCGGCTTTGTCGGACTGATCATTCCGCATCTGGTGCGATTGTGGTTTGGTCCGGATCACCGCCGCGTCCTGCCCTTCTCGGCACTGGCCGGCGGCCTGCTGCTGCTGCTGGCCGATACCGTCTCCCGCTCGATGTTCGCTCCAGCCGAGTTGCCAATAGGCATCCTGACCGCACTGATCGGAGGGCCGTTCTTCCTGTTTCTACTGATGCGTCATCTGGGCCGCGAAGCCTTGCCATGATTCTCGAAGCCTCCAATCTAGGCTATGCGCTCAATGGCCGCAGACTCCTGCACGGCGTCAACCTGCGCCTGAATCGCGGCAAAGTCCACGCGGTTCTCGGCCCCAATGGCGCAGGCAAATCCACCCTGTTGCGCCTATTGTCTGGCGAGCTTGCAGTGGCCAGTCCGGGTCAGCTGATGTTCAATGGCAGCGCCCTGTCAAAATGGCCGGCTCGACGACTGGCGCAGCTGCGCGCGGTACTGCCGCAACGGGAACAATTGGGATTTGGATTCTCCGCAGAAGAAGTTGTTCAGCTCGGACGCTATCCGGCACTGAAGCAATCCACCGCGCAGGAGCAATCCATCGTTGATGCGGCGATGCATGCGACCGCCACGTCACCTCTGCGTGACCGCCGCTATCCGGAGCTGTCCGGCGGCGAACGCGCACGCGTGCAACTCGCTCGAGTGCTGGCGCAGATCTGGACCGACGACGCTGACTGTGGGCGAATGCTGTTACTGGACGAGCCTACCGCAAACCTGGATCTGGCTCATCAGCACCACTGCCTGCAACGCGTGCGGCAGTTTGCCGCCAGCGGCGCCGCTGTTCTGATCATCCTGCATGATCCGAATCTGGTCGCGGACTACGCGGATGAAGTGACCCTGTTGTGTTGCGGCGAGGTGCTGGCTCAGGGCTCACCAACTGAAGTGCTGCAATCACATACGCTGGAACGGATGTACGGTGTACCGATTGACGTCGTGCGGATTGATGCACATCGCTGGATTCGAGTTGCGGCCGAGCGCATCACAGCAGTGGAAACTTTCTCGCCGGAAATGACGCCAAGCGACGCAGGCCACTGAAGTCTTGAAATTGGTCGGGGCGACAGGATTCGAACCTGCGACCCTCTGCTCCCAAAGCAGATGCGCTACCAGGCTGCGCTACGCCCCGACGTTTTCAACGGCATCATTGCACAACGCTGATCCGCTGGTGCGGATGCGATGATGGTGGGTCGTGGTGGGCTCGAACCACCGACCAACTGGTTAAAAGCCAGCTGCTCTACCGACTGAGCTAACGACCCGCTCTCGCAACAGGGCGCGCATGATACCGGAATCGACTGCTGTGTCCTACCCGTTTGCGATATATCGCGTTGGATCGGCGATACCGGCTTCTGCAAAGCCTTCTCGGCGCAGGCGGCATGAATCACATACACCACATGCCCGCCCCTGCGCATCGGCCTGATAGCAGGACACCGTCTGCGCATAGTCGACCCCTAGGCGCGTGCCCTCGGCTATGATCTGCGCCTTGCTCATCTGGATCAGCGGTGCCCTGATCCGTAACGGTCTGCCTTCGCTACCGGCCTTGGTCGCCACGCTCGCCAGATGTTCAAATGCCTCGATGAACGCCGGGCGACAATCTGGATATCCGGAATAGTCGATCGCGTTGACCCCGATAAAGATTTCTTCGGCGCCGACAACTTCCGCCCATCCCAAAGCCAGGGCCAGAAACAACGTGTTGCGGGCCGGCACATAAGTCACCGGAATCCCCTCAGACGGTGTCTGCGGCACCGCAATCGAGTGGTCAGTCAATGCCGACCCACCGACTGCGCCGAGCTGAACATCGATGCATTCGTGACGCACGGCGCCGTAGCTTGCGGCCACCGCGGCTGCGGCCCGCAACTCCGCGTCGTGGCGCTGGCCATAAGCGACGCTCAACGCATAAATCTCGTAATCCTGCGCTCGCATCATCGCGAGCACCGTGACCGAATCGAGTCCGCCAGATACCAGCACGACCGCCTTTTTCCGTTCAGTCACAACCTAACGTCCCGCCACATTGCCCCACAATACTTTGTGAAGCTGCAATTGAAAGCGGACCGGCAACTGGTCCTCAAGAATCCAGTCAGCCAAAGCCGAGGGTTCAAGCTGGGACTGACTAGGAGACATCAAGACCGTGCATCGTTTCGTCAATGCGTACTCTGACATCACCGCCTTGGCCCAGTCATAGTCACCCCGATCACAGATCACCATCTTGATCTCATCCCGGGCGTTCAGCGCTCCGAGATTCGACCACAGGTTACGCCCTTCCTCGCCGGAGCCTGGCGTCTTGAGATCCATGACACGCATGACCCTTGGGTCCACTGCGGATACGTCGAGCGCTCCACTGGTTTCAAGGGAAACGTGATAACCCGAATCGCACAGCGCCGTCATCAGGCCGTGACAATTCTTTTGTGCCAGCGGTTCACCACCGGTCACACACACGTGCGACACGCCCAGGGAACGGACCTGGTCGACAATCTGGGCCACATCCATCCACTGGCCGCCGTGAAACGCATAAGCGGTATCACAATAACCGCAGCGCAGCGGGCAACCCGTCAAGCGCACGAACACCGTCGGCCATCCGACACTGGAGCTTTCGCCCTGGATCGAACGAAAAATCTCGGTAATGCGCAGCCGTGGCGCAGCATTCAAGACAGCGGGCTCCGACGCTTGCGCGATGAACGTCCTCAGTTGCCGCCGAGGCGCTGTTCAGCGAGCCTAGCGGCGCTTGACTGCGGATAAGTCTGCACCAGCCGCTGCAGCGTGGCCTTACCCTCAGGCTCCTGTTTCAGCTCGATTTGGGTCAGGCCAACCTTCAGCAACGCATCCGGCCCCTTGGGGCTCGCAGGGAACCGCGTCAGCACCTCTTGGAACGACGCCAGCGCCGACCTGTAATCGCGCTTCACGTAGTAGGCCTCGCCAGTCCAGTACAGGGCATTATCCGCGTAACGCCCGGCAGGCCACTGCGCGACCAAGGACTTGAAACCGCGAATCGCATCGTCGTACTTGCCGTTCTTCAAGGAATCGAAAGCGGTCAGATAGGCGCTCTCTTCCTCTGGCGAACCACCCGCACCATTCGAGATTGTTACCGGAGCCACAGCGCCACCGGAAACGGCTGGCATCTGTGTCGGCGCGTGCATTGGCGGCGCTGTCATCACCGTGCCGGAGGGCGTCACGGTTGCGGTCGCGCCTGAGGTCACAGCCGACGTCCCGCCATAGGTCCCAGGTGGCGGCGCCGAAGCGCCGCCACCTAGGCTTTCAAACCGCTGCAGACGTCGATCAAGGTCAAGGTAGAGGTCGCGATTGCGTTTTTGTGCCTGATCGAATTCGAAGCGCAAGCGCTCGACTTCGCCACGTAGCTGACGCTGATCATCGCGAATCCGCTGGGCGTCCTGGTCCATGCCGGTCAGATTGACCGCATCGAGCCGTCTTGAAAGCTCAGCGGTCCGTCCCTCCACGGCCTGCAGCCGACGCTCGGACGGTGAAAGGCTGTCTGAGCCGCCCGAAATCGGACCGCCATAACCGGATGAAGCACATCCGAGCAATGGCGCGACGAGCAAAGTGATCGCACCAAGACGCAAACCATTCATACCAGACCCCTCATCAAAACCCTGAACGATGTCACACGCAACGTCCGAAATTACTGACGAACCAGCTGCACGCGTCGATTCAACGACCAGGCTTGGTCGTTGTGGCCTTCGTCAGCCGGGCGTTCTTCGCCGTAGCTGATGACCGAAAGCTGCACCGCACTGACACCGCTATTGAGCAGTGCCGCTTCAACCGCTTTGGCGCGACGCTCACCCAGACCAATGTTGTACTCGCGGGTACCGCGCTCATCGGCGTGACCTTCGAGCCGGATCTTGGCCGTCGGATTCGCTTGCAGATAGGTTGAATATGCGTCGATCACGCTCTGATACTGCGGCTTGATCGCTGTGTCGTCGAAGTCGAAATAAATCAGATTGGTGGTCAGCGCGCGCTCCGCCGCAACCGTGGCGTCATAGCCGCCATCCAGCGTGCTGGGAAGCGGCGAAATGCTGTCCGTATAAGGGGCATTGGTCTGAGGGACTGCACCAGCATCCGAACGGGTCTTGTCAGATCCGCACGCGCTGACCAGCAAAGCAGCGGAAACCACGATCGGCAACCAATACTTCATGTTCATCACCACGCTCCTTAGGGGGTACTACTGTAAGACCAAAAGTTACTTCAAGCCTAGCGAACCAGCGGCGACCATGCTGGTTCACGGATATCACCGCTTGCCTGGCGCAGGCTCTGTCGAACCCGACCATCAATCGAAACAGTCGCAAGCTCCGAACCACGCGAACCCTGGGTCGCGTAAATCACCACCGCGCCGCCAGGGGCAAAACTCGGACTCTCGTCGAGGCGACCTGGACTCAGAACACGCATGTCGCCGGAAGCCAGATCCAGGGTGGCGATCCGATACGCGCCACCTTCAAGATTGACCACGACCAATGAGCGTCCGTCAGGAGCATAACTGGCCCGCAGATTCTGGCGCCCCTCGAAAGTGACGCGCCTCGGATCGCCGCCCTGAGCACTGATCTCATAGATCTGCGGCTGACCGCCGCGATCCGATGTGAACACCAGCTTGGTGCCATCTGGCGACCATGATGGCTCGGTATCGATGCCGTAGTGATCAGTGAGGCGCCGGCGCTTGCCGGAGGCAATGTCCATGACGTAGATGTCCGGATTGCTCTCGAATGACAGCGTCAGCGCCAGCGAGCGTCCGTCCGGAGAAAATGCCGGCGACCCATTGATTCCTCGTTCCGCAATCAAGCTGCGCACCTGTCCGGTGGCCAGATCGTGGAGATAGATCGCCGAGCGGCCACGTTCGTAACCGACGTAGGCCAGCTTGAGCCGATCCGGCGACCAGGTCGGCGACATCAGCGGCTCACGCGATGTTGCCACCACCCGTGGATTCCAGCCATCCGCATCGGCGACGACAAGCTGGAACGCCCGCTTATAGCCCAGACCGGACGCCGAAACATAGGCGATCTTCGTGTTGAAGTATCCCGGCAAGCCAAGCAATTTTTCGTAAATCAGATCGGCAATCTGGTGCGCTGCATAGCGCATCTGATCCTGACCTTTGACCGGAATGTCGAAGCCCAGGATCTGCTGCCCACTGACCACATCAATCAGGAAAAAGCGTGCCATATACCCGCTGTCGACCCGCGCGATCTGACCGACCACCACATTGTCGATGCCCTGAGTCCGCCATGACTGCACGTCAAGCTGCTGCGGCGTGCTCGGTTTCTGCAGCATGTCAGTGCGCGCAAGCGTGCGGAACCGTCCGCTGCGCGCCAGATCGTTATCAATCACCTGAGCGACGTCGAGGGCGACGTCGGCACCCTGTGAAAACGGCACGATCGCGATCGGCAAGGCACCCTCGGTGCCCCCAGTCACAGTGATTTCGAGCTCGGCCCGCGCGGCGCCGGACACGACCAGCAGCGCCAGTAACCATAACCTGATCAATTTCATACGCTTGCTCGTACGTTCAGTAAGTAATGGTGATCAAAAAAGGTGAATGCCAAGTGAATAAGGCCCTGCAACCGTCACCTCAGCATGCATCAGGCGACGGGCAGAATGTCACATTCAGAACGCGTTCGAACAGGCTTGAGTCGGGCGGCAATGGCAACGGACTGGCCTTGATCACAGCATTTTCGACCGATCGATCCAGCACGGCATTGCCGCAACTGCGCAGGACCTGCGCCCGTGTGACCTCGCCATTCGGCAACTGTTCCACCCTGACGAGACAGTTGAAGCGAGTTTCTGAACTCGCGGGCCGCTGCCAGTTACGCCGAATCTTGTCGACAATTGCGGCGGTCCACGGCGCCTGCGCCGCCGATCTGGCTGCAGCAGCGCGCGCAGCATCCTCTTCTGCCGCCATCTGCGCCAGGGCATTGCGGCGGCGTTGCTCTTCGGCCTCGCGCTCACGCTTGACCCGTTCCAGCTCCTTGCGCTCGGCGTCGAGCTGGCGTTGGCGCTCTTGCTCGATCTGCTTTTGGCGCTCTTCCTCTAGCTTGCGCCTCTCGTCCTCGATGCGCTTCTTCTCGGCCTCAAGCTTGCGCTTTTCTTCTTCTTCCTGCTTGCGCTTCAGCTCATCCTGACGCCGCTGCTCCTCTTTTGCCTTGTTCTTGGCGTCTTCCTGACGCTTGCGCTCGGCATCGGCCTCAAGCCGCAAACGATCCTGTTCCTTGCGCTTTTCTTCCTGAATCTTTTTTTGTGCTTCCTCTGCCTGCTGCTGCTTTTGCTCTTGCTGCTTCTGCTGCTTGCGCTGTTCCTCGACCTTGCGCTGCTGCTCTTTCTGGCGCTGCTCGTCCTGAACCTGCTGTCGCGCTTTTTCGCGCTCCTGCTGTTCCTCAGCGCGTTTCTGTTGTTCGCGCTCGCGCTCGATTTCCGCCTGGCGCTGTAACTCCGTGCTGGGATCGGTCACCAATACCACCTCAAAAACCGGCGGTGCGATGATCTTGCGCGTGAATAGCGCGCTGGCGAACAGCAGCGAGAACAGCACGACATGCAGCACGACGGCTGCAATCAGATAGCGGGGCTTGAGTCCCATTACTTCGCCGACGCGTCCTCACGCGGTTGAGTAACGAATCCGACCTTCTTTGCTCCGATCTCCTGCAGCAGCCACATCGCATGGGCCACGCGCTCGTAGGCCACCGCAGCATCGCCATGAATCAGGATCATGCGTTCAGGATTGGCCCGAATGACCTTGCCAATGATATCCAGGACCTCGTCATCCGATTTTGGTTTGTCCTGGTCGTCGCCGATGCTCAGAAAGATATCGCCCGCCGGCCCTACCGACAGGATCAGATCCTCCTCCTGCACGGTCATGGACTGCGCATTGGCCTTTGGCAACTCGACCTCGATGCCCTGGGTCATCAAGGGTGCCGTCACCATGAAGATGATCAACAGCACCAGCATCACGTCAATATAGGGAACGACGTTGATATCGGACGAAAGTTTACGCCTGGCCATCGTTTCAGCCCTTGCTGTCGGTGTGGCGCAGGCCGCGGTCGATGATGCCGATCAGCTCTTCGGCAAAGGTGTGGTAACGACTTTCCATCCGCTCGACACCACGCGTGAAGAAGTTGTATGCAATGACCGCCGGGATCGCCGCGGCCAAGCCCATTGCGGTCGCAATCAGCGCTTCGGCGATACCCGGAGCCACCGTCGCCAGCGACGCCTGCTTAACGTTGCCGATCGAAATGAATGCATTCATGATGCCCCAGACGGTGCCGAACAGACCGACATAAGGGCTGGTCGAACCAATCGTCGCCAGCAGCGCGAGGCCGCCCTCGAGGCGTTCGACTTCGCGCACCTGCGTCACCCGCATCTGGCGCTGAACGGCTGCCAGCGCGTCCTCCGGATCGCTGCGACCGGCGGTCTGGTGCCGCGTATATTCCTCGTAGCCTGAGATGAAGATCGCCGGCAAGCCGTTTGCCTCGGGATTGCGGCGCTCGGTCTCGTACAGCGTCGACAGACTGCCTCCGCTCCAGAAACGATCCTCGAATTCCGAGGCGCTCTTTTGCGCGTCGGACAGCAGCTTGCGTTTCGAGAAGATCACGGCCCATGACAGCACCGAAGCCGCCAACAGCAGCAACAGCACGACCTGCGCCAGCGCACTGGCATGCATGATCAGGTTTGTAAAAGACATTTCGGCGTTCATGAAGTCGCTTTATTCAACGTCAGACAAGTAAACAAGGGGAATCACGCAAGACCAAGCCATCCATGCGCAACGATGGCGGCGCACATTGTGCCACGGCTCACCCGTACAGCGGCAGCACCGTTCGTTCATTGATCTGCAGGCGTCCATCGCGCCACGGCGTCATACAGTGCTTGCGGCAGTGCAATCGGGCGAAACTGAGCCGCGTCAACGCACCCCACTTTCACCATGGCTCGGGCGAGTGGCGCCTCGGTGGAGGCGTCGACCAGGGTTTGTTCAAATACGAGACTCGCTCGGCGCATCGATGCCACACGCGTCAGGACTTCCAGGGCCTGATCCAAACGCGCCGGTCGGCGATAGGCAATGTCCAGGTGCGCCACGGTAAATACAACGCCGTGTTCGCTATGCAGACTGTCCTGCTGCATCCCCAGCGCGCGCAGCCACTCTGTGCGCGCACGTTCGAACCAACGCAGATAACCCGCGTGATAGGCCACCCCGCTGGCGTCGGTATCCTCGTAGTAGACGCGAATCGGAAAGCGGAAGACAGCACTCATGGGTTGAACAGGTCCGGGGTTCCCAGTCGCTCG
>JBFFJL010000135.1:0-8822 GCA_041555955.1 Nevskiaceae bacterium | reverse complement strand
GCGGCCGCCGGGAGCTCTCGGCGACGAGACGCGCCGCTACCGCCCCCAGCCTGCCCTGCAGTCGCTGCCCCTGCTCGGTCTCGGCCGGCATTGCGGCGGCCTGGAAAACCGGCCGTTCAGGCCCCGGATCCAGCTGCGGCCGCTGTTTGGCCGCGGCGCGCAGCACTTGACGCGCAGTGACTCTGAAGGTCGTCAGCTTGCCGCCGGTGATGCCGACAAGGCCAGGTTGCTGCCACATCGCAGACTCGCGCGACTCCGCCGAAGGATCCGCCTTGCCCCCATCGACGACCGGACGCACGCCGGAGTAGCTCGCCAGCGCGTCGCTGGCGCGCAGCTGCAAGGCAGGAAACTGGCGATCGAGCGCCTCGATCAGATAGTCGACTTCCGCCGGATTGATAACGGCTTGATCCGGTGCCCCCTTGTGATCCAGATCCGTGGTGCCGTACAGCACCGCGCCTTCCCAGGGATATGCGAAGACCGGACGCTGATCGCGCGGATGCAGCCATCCCACTGCCTCGGCCAAAGGCCATCGGGCACGCGGGAACACCAGATGGCTGCCCCGCAGCGGACGCAGCTTCGGCGCACCGCCCGGCGCACCCGGCAGCTCGGACGCCCATGCGCCAGTTGCATTGATCACGATCCCTGCGCCGACATCGCGCTGCTGCCCGCTCAGGCTGTCGGTCAACTGCACCCCACAGACACGACCCGCCTCGGTACGCAATTGGGCGCGGGTGTAGTTCAGCACGTCCGCACCGGCGGCCTGACCCTCGAAGATCAGGCGCAGCACCAGACGTGCGTCATCGGTGCGCGCATCCTCGTAAGCCACCGCCCCAAGCAGTTGGTCGGGCGCCAAAGCCGGGACATGCTCAAGCGTAGCACGCCGATCCAGCCAGCCTGAACGGCGCACGCCACCCATCAGGTCATAAATCAGCAGGCCCAGTTGCATCAGCCAGCGGCCCGGCTTGGCGCCCGCGTAGATCGGCATCAGAAACGGCTGCGGATCGATCAGGCCCGGCGCTTCGCGCATCAGACGCTGGCGTTCGCGCACAGATTCCAGCGTCAATCGCCACTGACCGTTCTTCAGATAGCGCAGACCGCCATGCACCAGCTTCGACGACCAGGACGAGGTTCCGGACGCGAAGTCGCAGGCTTCCACCAGGAGCACGCTAGCGCCGCGTCCACTGGCCTCCCGCAGAATGCCGGCGCCGGTGATGCCGCCGCCGACGATCACGAGATCATAATGGTCGCGCAGTTGCGCCAGTTCCGTGCGTGCATTCATTGTGCGGCCTCAGCGCCGTTGGCAAGGCTCACAGAAACAACTTGCCGGGATTCATCATGCCGTCCGGATCGAGCTCACGTGCCGCCGCACGAATCAGATCCATGCCCAGCGCGCCTTTTTCCGCCGGCAGGTACGGCGCGTGATCGACTCCGACACCGTGCTGATGACTGATCGTCCCGCCTTGCGCAACGATGGCTTCCGATACCCGCGTTTTCAGCTGGCGCCAGCGCTGCAGGTCGGCGTCCGGATCACCGGCCGATCGAAACACAAAGGTCGAGTAGATGCTGCAGCCTTGACGATACATATGCGACAGATGCGTAAATGCATGCACGCGTTCGTTGTCAGCCTTCAAGGCTTCGGCGGCGGCCCACTCGATCGCACGCATCGTGCTGGTGACCTTCGGCCAGTTGACTGAGGTTTCAACTGTATCGGCCGCATATCCGAGATCCCACAACGAATTGCGCAACAGCGGACCGCGGAAACGGTTTTTCGCCCAGGCCTGGCCCATCGCCTTGCCGACGTGCACTCCGCGGAATCGCTTGGCGACGGCCAGCGCCTCGCGACGCATGCGCCGGCATTCGACTTCACTCCCGGTCAGACCCATGACCATCATGCACTGACCCTGGTGAATACCGCGCATCCCGAGGTAGCGCTGCAGCCAGCCGATCAGCTTGGGATGCCCGGCCAGCTGTAGCTGGGTGTCGGTCTCCACTTCGTTCGACACCCGCAGCATCGACAACGGCAGTTCCGCCTGCGAAAGCGCCCGGACGCCTTCGAGCGCTGCTTCCCAGCCTGGGAAAAACACGACGTGGAAATATTCGCACTGCGGCAGCCGGCGTAGACGCACATCAACTTCTGTCAGCAGTCCCAGGCGCCCTTCACTGCCCATGACCCATTCCCGCAGATCCGGCCCCGCCGATGACGCTGGCACGCCGCCGACTCGCAATTCTCCGCGTGGAGTGCTCAGGCGCCCTCCGGCGAACATCTGCTCGATACGCCCGTAGCGCAGAGATTGCTGCCCGGACGATCGGGTCACGACCCAGCCACCCACCGTCGAATACTGATACGACTGCGGAAAATGGCCGAGCATGAAGCCATGCGCGCGTAATTGCGCTTCAACCTGCGGCCCCGGGGTTCCCGCGCCAAGCGTCGCCAGATAACTCTTGTCGTCCAGCGACATCAGCCGATGCATGCGCTCCAGCGAGATGTTGACCACCGGACGATCATCCTGTGGCACGTTCAGATGACCGACAACACTGGTGCCGCCACCATATGGAACGACGGTCGCGCCCAGCTTGCGTGACTCGGCTAGGGCACGCGCAGCATCGTCATGGCTCTCCGGCAGAGCGACGCCATCGGGGAACGGACCCATGCGGCCGGCACGCATCGCAACCCAGTCCGGGAAACTGTGCCCGCGCGCATGCAGCAGACGCTGACGCGCATCGGTCTTGATCAACGACGATTCCGCAATGCGGCTCGACGGCACTGCGGCAATGACAGCCTCCAGCGCCGCATCCGGCCGTGGGTTGCCCGGACCCAAGCGCTCGCGCAAGAACGCGCGCGCATCCTCGTTGAGCTCGTGATGATCGCTCTCTTCACCCCACCCGTTCCAGCGTCGCATGCTCACCCCCAGCGTTCGGCGGACGGCGAGTATATCGAGCCGCGATGACGCTGCGCGTCCGGACGGCGTGGAGCCGAAGCCACGCACCGAAAGAACTAGGCCGCTTGAGCGCGCGCTGCGACAGATTTTCGATTGATCTGCTGCAGAGTCTCCACAGTCACCCAACTTGGGCCGTCGAAGCCCCCCTTCATGACTGTTGCTGGAGCGCCCGGCTCCCCGAGACAGCTGACGACCAGACGTGCGTCTGCAAAGTCCTGCTCCAGGGTGTCACTGTTGACCGTGACGACTGCGGGCACACCGGCCGCAGTCGCGGCCTTCAGTCCCATCTCGGAATCTTCCAGTGCAACACATTCATCCGGACTGACACCGAGCCGCTGCATCGCCAGCCGATAGACGTCCGGTGCCGGCTTCTTGCATCGGACTTCCTCCCCGCTGGCGATCACTTCGATTTCAGCAGCGAGTTCCGGCCCCATGCAGTACTTCAATACCGGCTTCAGCGTTTTCAGGCTGGCATTGGTCACGATTGCCAGCTTCAGGTTGCTGCTACGCGCTTCACGCATGATGCGCGCAATACCCGGCCGCAGGGGCACGCGGCCTTGACGCATGCGTCGGCGAAAATACTTTGATTTGAGCTCATGCACTTTGGCCACCCACGCATCCAGGCAGGCGTCGGCCTCGGCCTGCTCTGCGCCAAGGTCCGGATGATAGTGCTGAACGTAGTACTTCAGACGCTCGCGCCCACCCGGTTGTCGCAGCAAGCGACGATACAGCTTGGGGCCCCAGCGAAATTGCAGGCCCAATTTGCGAAACGCCCGGTTATAGGCAGGTCGGTGTCCCAGAGCTTCCGTGTCGGCGAGTGTGCCGTCCACGTCAAACAGTACGGCCTGCAGAGTCATTGCCGCCTCCGCTGTGCGTAGACGGTTCTAGGGCAGGGTTCTTCCGGTTCCATTTAAGCTGGCTTTGATCGGGATGCGCGCTGGACTTAATGTAGCATGCAACCGCGCCCAATCCGTGAAACGGCGCACATCGTCAACATGCACCATCACCCCTCCGACCTGCCCTCAAGACCTTATCGGGGTCGCTTTGCGCCGACCCCCAGCGGACCGCTGCACCTGGGTTCCTTGTTGACCGCGACAGCGAGCTATCTGCAGGCGCGGTCCATGAAAGGACAATGGCTGCTGCGCATCGACGATCTGGATCACGCGCGCTGTACGCCCGGCACTGAAACGCTGATCCTGCGGCAGCTGGAGCAGCATGGCCTTCACTGGGATGCGTCACCGCGCTATCAGCGGCAACATCTGGACGAATACCAGTCTGCCCTGGCAGCCCTGGAGCAGCGCGATCTGCTATATGCCTGCAGTTGCACCCGCGCGCAGTTGCAGCGGAGTGCGCACCCTGGCCCGGATGGACCGGTGTATCCAGGCACCTGCCGCAATCTCAATCTGCCGCACGCGGGTCATGCTTTGCGGCTCCGCGTTGCGGCAGGGCCGCAGCAATTCGACGACGCTTGGCAAGGCCCGCAGATTCGCGATCTTGCCCGCGACATCGGCGACTTCACGGTGCGTCGTGCCGACACGATCATCGGCTATCAGCTGGCCTGTGCGATTGACGAACAGGCGCAGCGCATCAGCGAAGTGGTTCGTGGTGCCGATTTGCTGGGATCGACCTTTCGACAACTCCAGGTCATGGCCGCGCTTGATTACCGTCCGCCCGAATACCGCCATCTGCCGGTCTTGCTGGATGCACGCGGACTGAAGCTGTCAAAGCAGAATCACGCCGAGCCCCTGGATGAACGCCAACCCGGCACCAACCTCGCACGATGCCTGCAGTGGCTTGGTCAGCAGCCACCGCACACACTGTTGTCAGCATCGCCCGAGGAAGTGCTGAACTGGGGAATTACCCACTGGCGCAGCGAAGCGGTAACGACCGTCCAGCACCCCACGGTGGAGGCTGCGCACTGATTCTGGCATGATGCTATGCAGCATTTCAGTGCAACATTCCATGTGAATTAAGGCCTTATGACTGATCTTCGCGTCATCAAGAAGTACCCCAATCGGCGCTTGTACGATACCCATATCAGCCGTTACATCACGCTGGAGGAAATCCGCAAGCTGGTGCTGCAGAACATCGCCTTTCGGGTCGAGGACAAGCGCACGCATGAAGACATCACACGCAGCATTCTGCTGCAGGTGATCGCCGAGCAGGAAGAAGGTGGCGATCCGATATTCACGACGGAGCTGCTGGAATTCATCATCCGCTACTACGGCGATCCGATGCAGAACAGCATCGGTCGTTACCTCGAACTCTCGGTCGAGCTGTTCCAGCAGCAACAGCAGCACTTTTCGGATCAGCTGAAGGATCTGCTCGGTCAGGCACAGCAACCGATACACGCACTCAAAGAACTTGCTGAAAAGCAGGTGCCGATCTGGCGCTCGGTCCGGCGCGAGTTCCTGCACAACCTGACGACGACAGCCAAATCGATCAAGCGCCGAGCCGGCCTGGACGAAGAGGACATGGGCGAGACGCAGAAGTCAGACCTCTGAGCTGAATCAGCCTGAGTCTTCGACTTCAGCCCGGATACGCCGTCCGGGCCGGAAAAGAAATGACACCTGCGTCACATATGTACACGGAAAGTTGAGCAAGTCGTTGTTTTATAAATAATTAAATATTCGTTTATTTCGTTGACACTGAAGTAAGCGATCTCTATACTGCACTGCAACATGACGCGGTAACGAGTGGCCCGGCAATGCCGGAACTCAACCCGGTCAGTAAAGTCTCCTCCAGAAAGGCCATGCGCCTTTCTCGCACTTTGCCCCCCTCCCCTGGGGGGTATTTTTTTGCCCGCTTGCAGCGACCGTTGGAATTCGCCCGGTCTTGCCATGGCGCATCAACATCACGGCCCATAGAAAAGGGCCGGACTCCGCAAGAAGTCCGGCCCTCTTTCGGCAAACTCTTATTCTGCTGCGGTCTCTTCCGATGCCGCTTCCTTCATAGACAGTCGAATCTTGCCGTCACGGCTGACTTCCAGCACCTTGACGCGAACGGTCTGCCCTTCCTTGACGACCTCATCAACGCGCTCAACACGCTTTTCAGCCAACTGCGAGATGTGCACCAGACCATCCTTGCCCGGAGCGATCGTGACGAATGCGCCAAAGTCCATGATCTTGGCGACCTTGCCCTCATAGATCACACCGACCTCGACATCGCGGGTCAGGGAATTGATGCGATCAACCGCCGCCTGTGCAGCCGCACCGTCCACCGCAGCGATCTTGATGGTGCCATCGTCGCTGATGTCGATCTGGGTCCCGGTTTCCTTGGTGATCGCCTGAATCGTCGAGCCACCCTTGCCGATCACTTCGCGAATCTTGTCCGGATGGATCTTGATCGTGGTGATGCGCGGCGCATGCGGCGACAGATCCATGCGCGCCTTCGGCAGCACCTGCTCCATGGCCTCAAGGATGTGCATGCGCGCATCCTTGGCCTGCTGCAGTGCCTGCGCCATGATCTCACCGGTGATGCCGGTGATCTTGATATCCATTTGCAGCGCAGTCACGCCATCGCGCGTACCGGCGACCTTGAAGTCCATATCGCCCAAGTGGTCTTCATCGCCCAGGATATCGGTCAGCACCGCCCAGCGGCTGCCTTCCAGAATCAACCCCATCGCCACACCGGCCACCGGCGCCTTGATCGGCACGCCGGCATCCATCAGCGCCAGGCAGGCGCCGCAGACCGAGGCCATCGACGACGACCCATTGGATTCAGTGATCTCCGAAACAACGCGCACGACGTACGGGAATTCTTTGTCCAAATCCGGCATCACCGCGGCAACGCCACGCTTGGCCAGACGGCCATGGCCGATCTCGCGGCGCTTGGGCGCGTTCATGCGGCCCGTTTCGCCGACGCAGTACGCCGGAAAGTTGTAGTGGAACATGAAGTGCTCATGCCACTCGCCACTGATGGCGTCCATGATCTGGTAGTCCTTGCCGGTGCCCAGCGTGGTCACGGCAATGGCCTGCGTCTCTCCGCGCGTGAACAGCGCCGAGCCGTGTGCACGCGGCAGCACGCCGGTCTGCATCGCCAGCGGTCGCACGGTCGTACGATCGCGGCCGTCAATACGCGGCTGACCATCGAGGATGCGATTGCGCACGACCTTGGCTTCGATGTCGTGCAGCTCGGTCTTCAATTGATTTTCGTTGAACGGGGCATCGGCCGGACGTGCTGCAACGGCGTCAGCGCGAATTTCACCCATGGCCGCATAGCGGCTCTGCTTGTCCATAATGGTGTAGGCGGCGGCAACGCGCTCTTCATACGGCTGCACGAACGCCTGCACCGCGCTGCCGTCCGCGGCGCTCCATTCCCATTTTGGTTTGCCAGCTTCGGCAACAAATTCATTGATGGCCTGGATCACAGCCTGCATCTGCTCGTGCCCGAACAGAACGGCGCCCAGCATCACGGCCTCGGACAACATCTGCGCTTCGGACTCGACCATCAGCACCGCATCCTTGGTGCCGGCGACGATCAACTCGAGCTCCGAGGTCTTCAGCTCGGTGGCGCTCGGATTCAGCAGATAGTGACCATCCTTGTATCCGACCTTGGCGGCGCCGATCGGTCCCATGAATGGCACGCCCGACAATGCCAGCGCCGCAGACGCACCGATCATCGCGGGGATTTCACCGTCGACTTCCGGATTCAGCGACATCACCGTCGCCACTATCTGGATTTCATTGCGGAAACCATCCGGGAACAGCGGACGAATCGGACGGTCGATCAGTCGCGAGGTCAGTGTTTCTTTCTCGGTCGGTCGGCCTTCACGCTTGAAGAAGCCACCGGGGATACGGCCGCCGGCGTAAAACTTCTCCATATAGTCGACGGTCAGCGGGAAGAAATCCTGATCCGGCTTGGCTTCCTTCTTGGCAACGACCGAAACCATGACAACGGTCTCGTCGACGCTGACGATCACCGCCGCAGAGGCCTGACGCGCAATGGCGCCGGTTTCGAGAACGACCGTGCGGTCGCCGAATTGAAAAGTCTTGCGCACGGGCGCGGTCAGAGTGGCTGGAATCGCCATGGTGGTTATCTCACTTGTTCGTTTGATGGCGCAGCGTCGAAGACGCGGCTCCGATGGGATCGCGTGCGCACGCCAGCCCGACGGCGGGTCCGGCACACGAATGAGCGCCACCTAACGCGGGTTGCGCGTTCCGGCGTGGCGCTGAAAATTCGACGCACAAAACAAAAGACCCCAGTGATACCCAGGGGCTCACTGAGGGTCTTCCGGCAGCAGGCGCAATGCGCTTGGCTCGTGCGGATTAGCGGCGCAGGCCGAGCTCGGCGATGAGCTTGACGTAGCGCGCCTCATCCCGGCTCTTCAGATAGTCCAGCATCTGACGACGCTGATTGACCATCTTCAGCAAGCCGCGGCGCGAATGGTTGTCCTTCTTGTGCTTGTCGAAATGCGGCGCCAATGTGTTGATCCGCTCGGTCAGCAGGGCGACCTGCACTTCCGGAGATCCCGTATCGTTGCTGGCGCGGGCGAACTTCTGGACAACGCCCGCTTTGTGTTCCACTGTCAAACTCATGCCTACCTGCTCCAAAACTCTAAATTTTTTCGATCTTTACAAAGTCCGCTATTTTAGCGTTCTTCGGCATATCATCACAAGGGCATCAACCTGAATTGAGCCAGCGCCGCGGCAAAAGTCGCCCCGACTCATCTGATTCTGCCAAACCAAGCAGCCGCCCCTGCTGATTCAGCACCGCAATTCGGGACTGGTTTGGCGACAGATCGCCAAGCTCGACCTGCCGACCGTGCGCGAGCTGGCGCGCCTGGTCGGCGTCGACCCGGACGTGCAGCCAGTGCGCAACCCCTTCAGAGGGCGTCAGCAGCAGCGCGTCCAGCGCCTCCAGACCTCCTGACTCCAGCGCGCG
>JBFFJL010000134.1:0-8941 GCA_041555955.1 Nevskiaceae bacterium | reverse complement strand
CATCTTCGCAACTGCACCGATATCGGCGAGCTGTCCATCGTATCGGCGCTCGCCGGCGAAACCACACATCGCAACTCCTGTTTTGGTTAATCCACTAAATCATTGGCCCGCCGCGCGGACGCACCGCGTGCCACAGGCTGGGGTTCGGTTCGCATCAGACTGCCGATACGCTCGACGGCGGCCAGCAGCGCTTCGCGCTCGGCTTCCGGCAGCGCGGCAAATCCGCGCACGAAGTCATCGCGCATCAGCGCCGGCGCCACGCCCAGGCGCTCACGCCCACCCGGCGTCAGATTCACCAGCACACGGCGCCGATCCTCGACCGCACGCGTACGCGCAATCAGACCACGGTCTTCGAGGCGATCAAGGATGGACGTCACCGTGCCCTGGGTCAGGCTGACCCTGTCGGCCAGGCGGCCGGCAGTGATCGGCGCGGGTTCGTTGCGCAATGCTTCCAGCAGCAACAGCTGCGGCAAGGTGAGACCGGCGCTGTGCTCGATCGCCTTGGAATAGGAATCAAGCGACTGCGCGATACGGCGCAGGGCACCCAGCAGTGGCAGGACGTGGGAGGACATAACAAATGCTTTGAACTCAAAGCATTCTGCCCGCCGTAGCCTGTCGATGCAAGCCGCAGTGCTGAATATGTCAGTCGTATCCTGCTCAACAAACCGGCAGCAGAACGCCCCGCTTCGCACGCTGAGCGGGACCGGATCATGGATGCAGTCGATCGGTCAGCGACGCTGCAGAACAATCCTGCGGCCGTTGCCCTCCAGCACCAGATAGGCATCAACCCGCCGGTATGTCGTGGCGGGCACGAACGCGTCCTGTCCGTCGGAGCGTAGATACAGCATGCCGTCGTGCGCCTGCCACTGGCCGCTGAGTTCGATCGTGCGACCGCCATCATGACTCCAGCCGCTACCGCCACCGGCGGACTCGACCCATTGCAGGACACGACCGTTGGCGTCCAGTTGCATCGTGCGGCGCGTGGCAAATGAGGCAAAATCCGAACCGCCGGGACTGTTGATGATCTCCTCGTGTATCCAGTCCCCGATCAGCCGTGAGTCCAGTGTCCCGTCGCCGGCTCCCTCGCGCGTGTCGCCATCTTTATCATCGCGCCTCGCCGCTTGCGCTTCGCGCACGAAACGGATCTGTCGCTCGGAACTCTGACCAGTGAATGGATTGGTGATCTTCACCGTTGCATCAAAGGCATCGGACTGAATCTGCCCGACAATCGAACCCAGCGCGATACCGTATTGCGGATCGGTGATCTGCAGCACCAGCGGCTCCAGCTGCTCCGGCCCGCGCAGCAGCAACCGGATCGAGCCTTCCTCCAGGCTACCGGTGATGACGGCATCACTCACCTGAAGCTCCATGACCGAGCTCACGCCGTCGACAACCGCGACATAGCGACCCTGCGGTGAGGCCGCTGCGTCCGCAGAAACGGAATACAGGACACTTGCCGTCAGGGCCATCAGCCAAGACGGCAGCATCCATCTCATCGGTCGATCTCGACACGCCCGCGCAGGCGTTCGACCTGTGCCACACTGGATACGCCGGATCCTTCACTGACCGCGATCGCCGAAACGCTGGTCAATGCCAGCGCCGTACAGCGCGTAACCCCAGCCGGCACATTGATCTCGACCCGGTTGTCGACGCGAGCGGCGCGATCGATCACCGGCCATAGCGGCAGCGCCAGCACCGAGACTCCGACACCGCTCAATCCCCGGCTCTGATCGCACTGCACGGACAGATTGGAGAATGCGGTGACCGAGGCGGATCGCGTCGGATCGGCCGCAAAGACCCGCACCGCGTTGTCGCCCTGCAGACTCACCCGTGCCGCAGTGCGATCGGCGGCCAGCGCAACGGCATGCAGCTTCGTGCCCACGTTGGAACATCCGCGCGTTGCCAACACGCCCGCGGTTGTCAGGATTGATCGCGCGGTGAAGATGACGTCACCGGATCGTCGATCCGGACTGCAGCGACGCGCACGGTCGACAAAGTCGACGAAATCATCAATCGAGCTCCCCGCAGTCAACGTGCCTTCCCCGGAGGTAACTGTGGTCGAGGCGGTCGGATCCTGTGTCGGCGTCGGCGCCGGGGTGGGGGCCGGCGGATCGAGCGACAGAATGCCGACCAGCGTCTGCTCTGGTGTGAGCTTGAACTCAAACTGTGGCTGGATCGCCCGCATGCGCTGCATCACCGCGCGCAGATCAATGCCTGCGCGCTTGAGCACGCCGCGGTAGTCGTTCAGATAACGCGTCTGATAGGCCTTGATGGCCTTGGCACGCGCGGCGTCGTCCTTCAGCGACAGCAACGCCTTGAGTTCGCCTGTCATCTTGTCGCGCAGACTGTCTTGGCCCTGGAAACCTGCATCGACCTGTGCGTCAATCTGCTTGAGCAGATTCTGGATCTGGCCCTGCTGGACTTCGCTGATCGAAAACTCGGAATCGCTGGCACTGCCGGCTGACGCCGTCACAGCGGCGAATAGCAGAGTAGACATCGCGAGTGCGGTGAAACGCCGACGAAGCCGTGCGAATCGTTCTGTCGGGCGGACGTTCAGGTGCGAATGCATTCTTGCGTTCATGATGATCCTCAGTTGATCCGTTGCGTGGACGCGGGGTTTCAGTCACGCAGCCGGATATCCACGACGACCTCGTTGTTGCCAAAATCCAACTCGTCAAAAGCGCGGCCATCGTTGACCCTCGCGAAGACCGTCATGCGATTGACCAGATCTGTCTTCGGAAAAACCGCCATCGGCGTCGACCGGATGATCAGGGTGTAACTCTCAAACTGCGCGCGCGGCGCCAATCGCGGAACGACGATCTCCGCGGTCAGGCTCAATGTGCGACTCGACGCCAGCGCATACCCGTCTGGTGAAATGCAGATCGGCGTCAGATCGACCGGCGGCACCAGACGGCCCGGACAGAATCGGCTGGGATCGAAGAACGTGAAGCTACCCTTGAACGGCGCATTGGCAGGAAAACCAAAGACGAGCCGGGTTTCTTCGGAATCACGCGCACCGATGTTTCGGACACGGACCTGCAGTCCCCCAACTTGCGGAGCGATGTTGCTGTTCAGCGCGGCCGGACAACGGAAGGATCCCGGAACATCCACAGTACAGCCGTGCTTTTCAAGCAGCGTGATCTCAAGATCCGGCTTGCCAGCATCGGTCGCCGTGCGCCGGCAAACGAAGCTGCCGTCGGCCTTTCGGATTGGTGATCCGCCGTTGAAACAGACCGGCTTGGCGCTTTCGTTCAGACTGCCGTCAAAACAGAAAAAGCGTCCATCTGCGCTGCGAACAAGCGTCTGTCCGGCGCCACATCGCGGCACCCGCCGTTGTTCTTCCGCATCCAGGCCTACCACCGGTCGCACGCAGATCAGCTTGCCGTCGATCGACGCACGCACCTCCCCGACATTCGGGCATGCCAGCTTCGGAACGTTTCTATCGATCGGGAACCCGGGATTGAGCTGCGCTCGCGCCGTCATGGCCGCGCTCAATCCCAAGACTGCCAATAGCGCAATCGCCAGAGACCACGATCTGATCCGTCGCTTTGCATTCATGATGACGTCGCTCCCGTGCTGGATCACGTCACACCCGTCCGAGCATCAGACTTTCCTCGATCGCCTCGCGTTGCTCGCTCGGATCGTTACCGACGCGCAGCTTCAGATCGCCGCGCTTGGGCGTGCGCAACCAGTGCGAGCGTTCCAGACGTTTGATGATTGCGTTGACGTCGCTGCTGGAATCGACGCGCTGGTGCCACAACTCCAGCAATGATTGAACTGTCTTGGCGCGACGACCAGGTGTATCCGGCGTGTCGTAGCTCAGCGGCAGCGACGGCGTCACCAGAATCAGCAGCGATTCCTGGCGCTGCGAATCGACGCTGTGGCTGGTCAGCCAGCTGGCGACCGGGACGTCACCGACCCCCGGCACCTTGGAGAACGACTTGTCCTGCACCTGCTCGGACAGCGCACTGAGCACCAGGGTCTGGCCGAACTCGACGTCGGCGGTCGCGCCAACCGATTGGCGAAACAAAGCCAGTGAGTTTTCGAACGTGCCGATCTGCTCCTGCGTCAGGAACGAACGCGAGGCATCCAGCCGGAAGGTCACCCGCTGGTTGTCGATGTATTCCGGCGTCACCACCAGCTGCACACCAACGTCAATCGGCTGCAAGGTGCCGAGATTGACGCCGCTGACTTCGACGTTGATCGTACGTCCGGCGAAGAACTGTGACTCGCGCCCGAGGTGGGCCGTGATCGACGGCCGCGCAACGACGTTGTAGTACTGCCCCGAGTCGTTGAACAGATTGAGGCTGTAGTCCAGCTGCGGGCTGGAGATCTGCGAGGTGATCGTGCGCGTGCTCTGTCGCGTCAGTCCCTCGCTGAACTGCTGCAGGACGTTGGAGTAACCGTACAGCACGCGCAGGCCGTCGAACAGATTCACGCCGCGGTTCTTGTTGTTCAACATCGAGCTGAGAAGGATCGTGACTTCGACCACGACCTGCGTTGGCGCCGGCTCAGGCGTCACGTTGCGCGACTGCGCCGCAGGGGTGTCATCGACGCCACCATCGATCACGCTCCCGGTGTCAGCCTGGGCCACTTCCAGATACTCGGCGACGCGACGCTCGAAGTAAGCATCCTCGGCCTGGTCATCATTCAGTCGCGCCGCACGGCGCGCGATCGTCATCGCCTCGGGTTCGCCTCGAACGGCGAGGGCCAGTGCCGCCAGGCGCTGCGCATCCTCGCGCTCCGAGGCCAGCTGCATCGTGCGCTTGGCCGCCAGATACAACAGCGGCGTGTCCTGGCGGTAATAGGACGCGACCCCCAGACCGTAGAACGCCTCCCAGCGCTGCGGCTGGTCGAGCGCGGCTTCGGCAAAGCGTGACTGCGCCGCATTCCAGTCGCCACGTTCCAACTCCAGCGCACCCAGGCGCAGCAGCGCCCAGTAGTTGCCGCTGGCAAAGCGTGCGGCGTTGGCATAACCGACTTCGGCCAGCTGCAGCTTGGCGCGGTCGGTCTTGCGTGCACTGTTCTCCTGCGCCAGCGCGTACAGAAACTGCAGATGACCGTTGCGCAGGTCCTGCTGTACCAGCCGCGCCAACGGCGTCTCGGCATCGACCCAGGCGCCGTCGCGCAACGCGGCGGCGGCGGCCAACCAGTCGTCGGCAGGATCAACCGCCGCGATGTCGCGCTGCGGCTGCATCGCACAGGCGCCCAGTCCCAGCGTCAGCACCGCGACAGAAAATATGCGGGCGGTCGAAAGTCTTTGCATCATGTCATCCCCCTGAAAATGGTCGCGCTAGCGGCAGCGCAGCCGCTGTATGCCGTTGAGATCGGTCTCGCGGGTCGGCACCGCCTGGCGCCCGCAGCAATAGGCCTGGTCGCCCGCATCGACGATGGTTCCGGCCGGCGCGCAGACGGTGTTGAAATCGACGACGCCGCTGATATTGCGCACCTGCGGCGAAAAGCGGCGGGTCCAGTACAGGCCGCGGCGCAACCGATCCTGCGCCTTGTCCCATTCGACTGCGCAGAAAGTGCCGCCGCCGGCATTGCCCGCGCAACCACGCCCTTGGGGATGCAGAAAGCAGCAGCTGTCGTGTTCGATGCTGCCGACGCTGACCATGCACTCCAGTTCGCTCGTGCCGAGCACCGGCCGGCAATACGCAACACGGCCGGCTGATCCCCCCAGCTGGCTGCAGCCGTCTCCGGTGGCGCCGAAACAGTGTGGAGAAACCCGCGCAGCTGCCGACGCCCCACCCGGTTGCGCCATCTGTGACTGCGTCGGCACGCTGATCGCACCCAGCAGCAGCACCGTGATGAAACCGCAGCACAGCCTGCGGATGCTCCGGCACGTGGCTTCGGACCGCTTCAACGGCGTGCTCCAGCGCGCGCAGCTAACGCGTCGCGGAACAGATTCGGATGGCATCGGACGGCGTGGCGGAACATGGGGCCTCCTGGTCGATGAGCCGCAGACTGATCCCGTGCCGGTTCGAAATCCTGACCAATCGCCGACGAATCTCCGACGATTTGCGTCCATGCCCTTCCGGCCCGCGGAATCACAGCAAAGCCGGACTACAATTGCGGCGACAATGAATACGTCCGTGGAATCGAATGAGGGGATTCGATGAGCGCCAACAGCACCCGAAGCATTCATGCCGCACACCACTGAACCCGGCGCGACCACGACCAGCGCCGTGCGCGGCATGCGCTGGCGTTTCGGGCGCTGCGGCTTCGACGGCTCCAGCCTGAGCCTGAGCGTTGACGATCAGGCGGTATCGCTGGAACCCAAGCCGCTCGAACTGCTGATGTTCCTGCTGCTGCACGCCGGCGAGGTCGTCACCAAGGAGGAACTGCACGAGAACATCTGGCCCGGCCGGGTGTTGTCCGAATCGGTGCTGACCAAGTGCGTCGCACGGCTGCGCAATGCGATCGAAGACACCGATCAGTCGATCATCCGGACCGTACACGGCTACGGCTACCGCTTCGCCGCGGAGCTAAGCGTCGACACCGCCACGCCGGACGCACAGGCACCGATGCTGGGCCTGCAAACCGGCGACGCGCCGCCGCTGCGGCCGCTGTGGCGGCTGATCAAACCACTGGGCCACGGCGGCAGCAGCGAGGTCTGGCTAGCCGAACACAGCAAGACGCGCGAACGGCGCGTGTTCAAGTTCGCTCTGGGCCCGGAGCAGCTGTCCGCGCTCAAACGCGAGATCACGCTGTTCCGCCTGCTGCAGCAGACCTATGGCGAGCGTCGCGACGTCGTGAAACTGCTGGACTGGAACCTGGACGATCCGCCCTACTTCATCGAAACCGAACTGGTCGCCGGCGGCACGCTGCCGGACTGGTGCGAAACACAAGGCGGCGTGGCGACACTGCCACTGCCGCTACGGCTGGAACTGATTGCCCAGGCCGCCGACGCGCTGGCGGCGGCACACGCCGCCGGCATCCTGCACCGCGATCTAAAGCCGGCCAATCTGCTGATCGACACCTCAGGCGACGGCCCGCAGGTCAAGCTCGGCGACCTCGGTTGCGGACGGACGCTGGATTCCAACCAGCTGCAGAAGCTTGCAATCACGCGCATGGGCTTTACCCAGGCAATCGACGGACACGCCGAAGGCACGCCGCTGTATCTGTCGCCGGAGCGGTTGGCAGGCCAGCCGCCAACTGCGAAATCCGACATCTACGCCCTCGGCGTGATGCTGTACCAGGTCCTGGCCGGTGACTGGCGTCGGCCGCTGGCGCCCGGCTGGGACCGCGACATCGACAATCCCATCTTGCGCGAGGACATTGCCGCAGCCGCAGCCAGCCAAACCGCCGAACGCATCGGCGACGCCGCCGAGCTGGCGTGGCAGCTGCGCCACCTCGACGAGCGCCGCGCGCAGCGCGAACGCGACGACGCGCAACGTCAGGAAGCCGAACGCCTGCGCAGCGCGCTGGAACGCAGCCGCCTGCGCCGTGGCTGGACCCGCGCACTGGTCGCAGTACTGATCGTCGGCATCTGCGCGACCAGTTTCGGCCTGTGGCGTGCACGTCAGGAACGCCGGCAAGCCGAAGCGGCTCGTGAAGAGGCCCGCGCCGCCGTGCGTTTTCTCAGCGACGATGTGCTGGCCGCAACCGATCCCTTCGGCGGCGGGCGCCCGCGCCTGAGCCTGCACGGCCTGCTCGACGAAGCCGCACCCAAGCTCGCGCAACAGCTCGAACGCTTTCCGGTCGCGCGAGCGGAAATCGGCTTGGCCATGGGGCGCGCATACGAAGGCCTCGGCGACTGGAACAGCGCACGGCAGCGGCTGGAAACCGCGCTCACTGAAGCGGTCAGTTCGGTCGGCGAAGACGCCAATCTCAGCCTGGCAATCGCCGACCGTCTGGCCTATGTCAGCCTGTTGCAGAGCCGCTACGACGAATCCGAGCAGCTGTTCGACAAGGTCTACCGGATCCGCGGGGCGCGGTATGGCGAACGGCATCCGGATACGCTCGCCACCCGCGACGGCATGGCTTGGCTGGAATACGAGCGCGGACATTACGCCGACGCCGCGCAGCGCTACGAGGCGTTGATCAAGGACTACGGCGACACCGATCCGGTGGGTTTGACCAGCGTGCGCTGGAGCCTCGCTGACTGCGATCTGGAACTCAATCGCAGCGCCGAAGCCGAGCAGCTGATGCGCACGGTGATCGCCGACTCCACCGCATTGCAGGGCGCCAAGCATCCGCGCGTGCTGTGGCAGATGACGACCTTGGGCGACGTGCTGATGGGCCAGGGCCGCTACGACGAAGCGGCGAAGATTTTCGACCAGGCCTACGAGGGCCTGGTGACGACGGTCGGGGAAACACATCCGTACGCGCTGACTGCGTTGCACTATCGCGGCACGCTGCTGCTCGAACGCGGCGATCCGGTGGCAGCGTTGCCGCTGCTGCGGCGCGCTCACGAAAATCGCGTCGGCATCCATGGGGAGGATCACGTCTGGACACGGTTTTCAGCCAACCGCGTCGGTGAAGCACTGACACAGCTCGGTCTGGTGTCAGAAGCAGTCCCGTTGCTGCAAAAAACCTATGACGCCGCAGTCGCCGCGCAGGGCTCAGCCCATCCCAATGTGCTGCTCATCGCACACAGCTATGCCGATGCACTGATCGCAGCGGGCCGCGACGACGAGGCCGAACCCCTGCTGCTGCGTGGGCTCTCGGATGCCGAGAAATCGCTGCCGCCCGACAATCTGCGCATCGCCTACCTGCACCAGAGCCTCGGCGAACTGCGCGTGCAGCAACACCAGACCGAAGCCGCACGGCAGCAGTTCGCTACGGCCCACGCGATCTACGTCTCTGCTCTGGGCGCAGCCCATCCGCAAACCCAACGTGCCGACGAACGTCTGAAATCGCTCTGATACGCACGCGCCCGGCGATCAAAAAAAACGGAGCCCTCATCGGGCTCCGGTCATTTGCGCAACAGGCCGCT
>JBFFJL010000133.1:0-9024 GCA_041555955.1 Nevskiaceae bacterium | reverse complement strand
TGCTGACGCCGCTGCATGTGGCACTGCTGCTGCCGTTCTATCGCGCTGGCGAAACCCTGTTCGGCCAGCCGCATGTGCCCATTTTTTCGATTGCCGATCTGATCGAGCGCTTCCGCGAGGGCCCGCTGCAGTTCTTCGCCGACTACGGCATGGTCGGTCTGTACGGCGTCGCCGTGTGGGCGCTGACCGCACCCGTGATCAGCCTGCTGCTGTACGTGAGCCTGCGACCGTTGGTGCTGCGGATGGCACGCGTCACGGCGAACTGAGCGCACGCTCGCGTCCGCGTCCTGCCCGCAGCAGCGGCAGCGGCAATTGCGGCCGCAGACAGAACAAGATCACAGCAAGGCCAGAACGCTTTCCGGTGGCCGGCCGATCGCTGCACGTCCACGGTAGATCACAATCGGCCGCTCCAGCAGCTTGGGATGACTGGCCAGCACATCGATCCACTGCTCGTCGCTGTAGCCGTTGTCCTTGGACAATCCCAACTCGGTGAACAAGGCTTCCTTGGTGCGGATGATCTCCAGCGGCTGCTTACCCAGCAGCTTGCACACTTCACGCAACTGCGCCTTGGACAGCGGCTGCTGCAGGTACTCGACCACATCGAGTTCAACGCCTCGGTCGGTCAACAGCTTCAGCGTCTCGCGACTCTTGGAGCACCGTGGATTGTGCAGGATGTAATCGGTCATGAATTCAGGTTCAGACAGAAACGGGTTGCCCATTATCGGCGCACTAGCCACGTTCGAGCGAGTCCCGGGCACCGGCACATCGCTAGCGACTCAGCACGCCCACCTTGAGTTCGGCGAACCAGTTGATGAAGCGCTGAATGTCCGCGCCGCGATAGATCGCGCCATGTTGAGGACACAGCAGATCCAGCTCCATCCTGGAAACGCGCTCGCACCAGTCCAGCTTGGCTGCGTCGGATCCCATCCAGCGCCGATGAAAACCCTCGGCGTGACGGATGTGCGCATCAAAGTTCTCGACGAACAATCCTCCATCGCCGGGCGGCAGCAAGGCCGCACCAACATCTCCGGAGAACAGCAGCTTGGCCACCGGATCGTACAAGTGGAAATTGCCCGACGAATGCAGATAGTGCGCCGGCACCGCGCGTAGATTCAGTCGCCCCTGCACGATGTCCATGCCTTCGTCAGGGATGGCAACAAAGGTCTCGGCGTTTCCGCCAAAGTGCGGAATGAAACCGGTCCACAACCAGCTGCAGTAGCACTTCAGCGCCGGATTGAACTCCAGCCACAGACTCAAGGAAGAGATAATGTCCGGATCCTGATGCGACGCGAAGATCCCGGCGATTTTCGCAGGGTCGTACTCGGCACTGATGGCCGAAAACACCGCGGGGAAAATTTCCATGCCGCCCGGATCACACAGCAAGGCGTCGCTGCCATCAACCACCAGATACTCATTGGTGTCGATAACGTAGTCCGGTTTATCCGGATCGCGTGCGATGGCATACCAGCGTCGATCTCCCAACTCGAAAATCTTCTGTGCCCGCTTCATCGGCGCCTCTCAGTAGCCTTAGTCAGTCCGCCAAGCGCCGCTTCGATCTGCTCGATCGTGCGGCTGAAGTCCGCTGAAACCTGAGTCAGGGATTGCGCAAACGCCCCGCCGTAGGCGGCTTCGACTCGCGCCAGCCGTGCCAGGACGATGCCAAGCTGAACCAGCGGACGCAGATCACCAACCAGCTGCGCCAACGCAGTCCGCATCTGCTTGAGTTCAGCGAGTCGGCGTTCATTGGCGTGCTGCTGGCGCTGGCGCACCTGCTCAAGCTGCATGCCGACCGCGCCGTCGGGTCGGACCACGCGGTCGATGATCGCAAGATAACGCCCATCCTTGACCAGGGCCGTCACCGCAACCACCGACGTTGACGTCAGTTGCCGCAATGCTTCCATGTTCTGCGAGAGCTCCCCGGCAAAGCGCCGTAGTTCTCCGGACAGCACCCCGAAGCCGCGCGCCGCATCTCCGGCTCGACGCGCCAGCAGAATCGCATTCAAGGCCATGATGCTGATGCGGAATGCGGGGCGAACGACGTCCTTGATCTGTTCATTGACGCGGACGATCCGGTGCAGCTCAAGAGCGCTGCCGCTGCGGCCATTCAGACCTTCCGGAACCTTCAACACAGGTTCGCCTACGTCAATATCGACGCGGCTTTCCTGCGGAGACCGTGGAACAGGCGCTATCATCGGACGCAGTCCCGCCGCTCGCCGGGTGGGCGCCGTCTGAATCGGACGATCGGGGGGCTGTGCAGTGGCTGGCATGTGGTGCAAGAAATGAGGGGCAAAATGCACCGGGCGCCGCAGCGCCGGCAATCACTACGCTAACCGCGCAATCGTGGCCGCTGCAAACCCTCACGACAGGTGGGCATGCGCGCAAGCTCAGCGGCAGACAGCACCGCAATAGAGCCCCAGCCATCAAGGCCGAGGCGCGACCCCGCCAGTCAACGGCTCAGCCGCAGGGATGCAGCAATTGCTGGTCGATCTCAGCGCGAGTCAAGATGCCGACACTACCGTCATCAAGCTGATAGCTGGCACTACCGTCGTTGTTGAACGTTACCGAGGCGCCGCCGTCACTGACATCCAGGTGGATACTGCCACCGGTCGCGTAGTAGCCGGTGTCATCCAGATTGCCCGTCAACGGCGTCGACGTCACGATCTCGACTGCTCCTCCACTGCACGCCGAGGTGCTGTAGTGGTAGCTGCCATCCAGGCTCAGTTCGCCGGTCGCCAGATTCTGCGCGGTGCGAAAGGGCTGCTGACTTGAACCCATCGAGATGTTTCCGTCGATGGTGACTCCATTTTCGAGATTCGAGAATTCGCTGTTGATCGTCGCCAGAGTTTCGGAAAACGATCCCGAACTACGGGTCTCCTGTATCCCCTTGGTCGAATAATCAGTTCGCGCCTGAACGACGCCGCTCTCGGCACGTTCAAAGTACAGCGAATATGCTGGTCCGCCTTGCCCGGCTTCCGAATAGCTGATGCTGCCATCGGCGTTCTCGCCATTCTCGACCAAGCCGCCCTCAATCAGGCTGTAGCTGGTGCTTCCAGCGGTATGCGACTCATGACAGCTCTTAGACAGCGTCCGTTGGTAGTCAACATCGCGCTGCTGCGTATCGATGTAACGGAAGCTACGCGTACGCGTACCGCTGTCGGTCTCGACGCTGCCGCCGGCGCCACATTGCTGAGTATCCTTTGCGGCTGCACTTGCGCGCTTCATCGCCAATGGCATCCCCGAGGTCACGGCACCGCGCTTGGACGTGATTTCCGCTGAGCTGGCGACGAAATCCATTGAGGCATCCAACACGCCAATTTCGCGCAGAACATCCGATTTCGATGTCAAACTCAGGCTGTCGCCACTGTCGTCGCCACCACAGGCCGTGAGACTAGCCGCCACGATCCATCCGGCCACCCAGATACCGCGATAAGCGATCTTGCGCATGTACTGTTCCCTCCCCAGGGCTTCGTTCGAATTGCTTGTCACGCCTCAGACTGTCGCGACAGCTGAGCAGAATGTCGGCGATCCGGAACCGGCCTGTCAAACCGTCATCAGGGCGTGCGCTGCAACCACTGTGCGAGTGCGCCGAGCTGCTGGTGCTGGACCCGATCGACCACCGGCGCCAGCTTTGCCAGGTCTTCGCTCGAGTAGCCGCCAACCACGTACCGCAGGCCCAAGCGCGTACCGCCATCCACTGCGGTGAAGGACCAATCCAGGGCGCCGTACAGACCCATACCCTGCAATGGTCCGAGTCCGCCAAGCATGCGCAGCAACTTGCCCGGCTCGACGAAGCCGACGGTCATGTGCAGAACCTGGCGCGCACCGTCAATTTCGCAAAAGCAGCCGCCGGAGCGCGGATCGATGCTCAGGGTCGACGTCTCGCCAAACCAGGTGTGATCCTTCGGCCACCAGCGATCGACATCCGCGACCAGTGCCTTGTACGCCGTGTCCGGATCGGTCTTGACCACGAAACTGTTATCGACGGTGAATCCCGTCGGTCTGCTGTCGACGATCTCAGCCTGTACGGGCAGGACCATGCCTGAAACGATCAATCCAAGTACCGCACTGATCCGGTGGTTTCGCGTTCGCATCATGCTTCTCCCCTGCGTCAATATCGCCGCTTCGATTCTTCGCGCCGAGCTAAGCCCCACCCAGCGCTTCGCCCAGTGCGCGCATCAACGGCTTCATGAAATAGTCTTCGGCCGGCATCGCCTGCACCTTGATGCCGCGCGCGCTGAGCGTCTCGGCAACAACCGGACCTACAGCGGCGACCAGGCTGCGCTGCAGCCCCGCCAGCAATTCGGCTTCGCGTTCGTTGCTGCGTGCGACGCGGAACAGGCGGTCGACCTGCGCCATGCTGGTGAACGCGATCGCGTCCAGCTGGCCGGCAGCCAGGGCATCGATCAGATCCAGCGCGCGCTGGGTATCCGCAGCATCGGCGTAGACATAGGGCGCAACGCACAACACCTCAGCGCCGGCCTCACGCAGCGCATCCTGCAACGGCCGATTCGGTTCGGTGCCGTAGAGCTGCACGCCGACACGGCGGCCATTCATGTCCAGTTCCCGAAGCGTCGCGATCACGCCGGCGCTGGTGGGTTCGGTCGCGATGATGTCGGGCTTGAGCCCGAGCTGACGCAGCACGCGACCGGGCTTGGGCCCACGCACGAGCGTGCGAACCTGGGAAAGTCGCTGGATGAAGGACGCCCGCAGCGCGGGCGCATGCGCGTCGATGCAGGCCAGCAGACGACGCAGGCCTTCGCCGGTCAGCAGGATCAGGTCGTCACAGGCGCCGTCGTTGAACGCGCGGATCCAGGCCAGGACCGGCTGTGGGTCAGGCGCATCAAGAATCGCCACCAACGGACAGCGCCAGACCTGGGCTCCGCGGCGTTCGAGCAGCGACGCAAAAACGTCGAGCTCGCGCGTTTCCGGAACGGCGATCCGCCGTCGGAAAAGATTGGGTTCGTCCATGCGCGAACTGTCACGGATCGGGCTGCTCGCTGGCAAGCCCGATCCGTGCCACCGGACTTCAGTCCGCCTTGCTGCTGCGCTTGCGCTCGTGTTCCTTCAGGAACTTCTTGCGGATGCGGATCGACTCCGGCGTCAGCTCGACCAGTTCATCGTTGTTGATGAACTCCAGAGCCTGTTCCAGCGAGAACTTCACCGCCGGCACCAGGATCACGTTTTCGTCCGAACCGGACGCACGCATGTTGGTCAGCTTCTTGCCTTTCAGCACGTTGACGACCAGGTCGTTGTCGCGCGAATGGATGCCAACGATCTGGCCTTCGTAAACCTCATCGCTGGGCTCGGCCATCATGCGGCCACGGTCCTGCAGATTGAACAGCGCGTAGGCCAGCACCTTGCCCTGCTCGTTCGAAACCAGCACACCGTTGCGGCGTTCGCCGATATCGGCAGCGTCGGCCTTCGGACCGAAATGGTCGAAGTTGTGGAACAGCAGACCGGTACCCGAAGTCATCGTCATGAACTGGGTCTGGAACCCGATCAGGCCACGCGACGGCACCATGTACTCGAGGCGCACACGGCCGCGGCCGTCCGGCACCATGTTCTGCATCTTGCCGCCACGCTCGGCCAGTCCCTGAATCGTTCCGCCCTGGTTGGCTTCTTCGACATCAGCGATCAGCGTTTCGTACGGCTCGCAGATCTCACCGTCGATTTCCTTCAGGATCACCTGCGGACGCGATACGGCCACTTCGTAGCCTTCACGGCGCATTGTTTCCAGCAGGATGCCCAGATGCAGCAGGCCACGGCCGGAAACGCGGAACTGGTCGCCGCTTTCCATCGGCTCGACGCGCAGGGCGACGTTGGTCTTCAACTCGCGCTGCAGACGGTCACCGATCTGGCGCGAGGTGACGAACTTGCCTTCCTTGCCCGCGAACGGCGACTTGTTGACCTCGAAGATCATGCTCATCGTCGGTTCGTCGACGGTCAGGCTCGGCAGTGCCTCGGGCGACTTGGCGTCGCAGATCGTCTCGGAAATGCCCAGATCTTCGATGCCGGTGATGGCAATGATGTCGCCGGCCTGCGCCGACGGCACTTCAACCTTGTCCAGCCCCATGAAGCCAAGCACCTGCAGCACGCGGCCCGGACGCGACTTGCCCTCGCGGTCGATCACCGCCACCGGGGTATTGGGGCGCACTGTGCCGCGCTTGATGCGGCCGGTGCCGATGACGCCGACATAGCTGGAATACGCCAGCGAGATCACCTGCATCTGGAACGGGCCGTCGACATCGACGTCCGGTACCGACACCTTGTCCACGATCGCCTCGAACAGCGGATCCATGTTGCCTTCGCGGATGTCCGGACTGTCGCCGGCATAGCCATTGAGCGCGCTGGCGTAGATGAACGGAAAATCCAGCTGCTCGTCGGTAGCGCCGAGCTTGTCGAACAGATCGAACACCTGATCGATGACCCAGTCCGCACGCGCGCCGGCGCGATCGATCTTGTTGACGACGACGATCGGCTTCAGGCCCATGGCGAACGCTTTCTGGGTGACGAAGCGGGTCTGCGGCATCGGGCCGTCGACCGCGTCCACCAGCAGCAGCACCGAGTCGACCATTGACAGCACGCGCTCGACTTCGCCGCCGAAGTCGGCGTGTCCCGGAGTGTCGACGATATTGATGCGGTATTCGGTGCCGTTGCGCTTGTCGGTCCAGCGAATCGCCGTATTCTTCGACAGAATCGTGATGCCGCGCTCACGCTCCAGATCGTTGGAGTCCATGATGCGTTCGCCCAGATCCTCGCGCTTGTCGAGCGTGTTGGACTGGCGCAGCAGCTTGTCGACGAGCGTGGTCTTGCCGTGGTCGACGTGGGCGATGATGGCGATGTTGCGGAGATTCTCAATCACAAGGGATACCAAAAAAGGCGAATGAGCGGCGAAAACTCCCGCCGCAAAGAGGACATCGAGACCGGATTCCGGTCGCCGCGCCCCCCCATGGGGTGGTGAGCGGGCGCGCGATTGTACGCGAGCGGCCATGACGGCGCATGAAGGGCATTCCTGCACTGGTCGGCTCAAGTCGCACCGTTTGGCGCCGGAACAGCCGCGATTTCTACCCGAAACGGTATTTTGGCGCCTCTGTTTCACGGAGTTTCAGATGTCCGCATCGCTCGACCCGGGGTACCGCCGCGTCAGCCGCTGGCTGCCGTTTTACCACCTCGAAGACCGGCTCCACGGCGTGCTGGTGTGTTCCATCAGCCTGCCTTTGGTCGCACTGTCCGGATTTCTGATTTTCAGCCCCAGCGACTGGGGGCTGGGCGCGCTGGGCGCGACGGTGCTGGCCGGAACCCTGCTCGCGCTGGGTTCGGCCATGTGGCTGGTGTCCAAATTGATGGCCCCGATCCGGTTGGCGCAGTCGGCGCTGCGGATCCAGCGCAATCAGCTCGGCAGCACCTATCTTCCGATCGACCTGGAAGGCGACGCCGGCGCAATGCTGATCGATCTCAAGGCGTTGCTCGACACTTGCGAACGCCAGCGCCGGCAGCTTGAAGCCCTGCACGAACACAGCGAGGCGGTCCGTCCCAAAGCCCGCGCGCCGGCACACCTGCGGGTGGTCGCCGGCTTCGATGCCTGAGTCCCGCGCTGCGGCAGATCGCCAGCTGCAGCCGCAACCAGGAGCAAGCGGGCGTTGTCTGGGGTCATTTCGCGGTCGACAGGCTGGCGCCAGCGCAGGTTTGACCCGCCGCACAGACCGGGTGCAGCGACCGCTTACCTGTATCCATGCGACGCCTTTGCAACAGGTGTAGCCTAGCGATATACCCGCCCGAGTACATCGGCGGGGCTACGGAGGAAGGAGAATATGAAAATAAAGATGCCCCAGCTGCTCGCCGGACTGGCACTGGCTGCAACGGTGCCGGCCCATGCCACCAACGGTTACTTCTCTCACGGCTACGGAACCCAGAGCAAAGCCATGGCCGGCGTCGGCGCCGCTCTGGCGCTTGATGCGCTGGCGCCGGCAACCAATCCGGCCGCTATCGCTTTCACGGGCGACCGCAACGATATCGGCCTGGGCTTGTTTTCGCCGATCCGCGGCTACGAAACCAGCGGCCAGCCGAGCGGCGCCTGCGCCTCCCAGTCCCAGTGCACCTTTGGCATCGGACCACAGCAGATCGACAGCGACTCGGAATACTTTCCGATTCCGCATCTCGGCTTCAGCCGGCAGATCGACGACCGATCCGCATGGGGGGTGACGATCTACGGCAATGGCGGCATGAACACCCGATACAAGGGCGGCACCGCCACATTCGGCGCGCCGACCCCTCCGGTTCCTCCGGGCAGCTCGATCACCGCGCCCGGCACCTACGGCGCAGGCACCGCGGGCGTGGACCTGATCCAGTTGTTCGTCTCAGCCACCTACGCCCAGCGTTTCGCGCAAGGGGCGGCCTGGGGCATCTCACCGATCTTCGCCTACCAGCGCTTCGAGGCACGCGGACTCGGTAACTTCGCACCGTTCTCCAGCGATCCTCAGCATCTGACCGACAACGGTCACGACGGGTCTTACGGCGGCGGCGTCCGGATTGGCATACAAGCGGCCGTCAGCGACACCGTGCATGTCGGCGCGGCCTACCAAAGCCGCATCTACATGACCGAGCTGGAGGACTACGCCGGGCTGTTTGCCGAGCAGGGCGACTTTGACATCCCGTCAAACGCGACCGCAGGCATTGCCGTCGACGCCACACCCGCGCTGACCGTCGCGTTCGACGTGCAGTACATCGCCTACAGCGAAATAAAATCCATCGGCAATCCAATGCTGCCGAACCTTGCCACCGCGCAACTGGGCAACGACAACGGCGCCGGTTTCGGCTGGGATGACATGACCATCTACAAGCTCGGCGCCCAGTGGCGCGCATCAGAGGACTGGACCTGGATGGCCGGCTACAGCTACGGCGAGCAGCCGATCCCCGACAGCGAGGTGCTATTCAACATCCTCGCGCCCGGCGTGATCGAACAGCATTTCACCGTGGGCTTTTCGCGCAAGTTGTACGGCCACGAAATCACCACCTCGCTGATGT
>JBFFJL010000132.1:0-9092 GCA_041555955.1 Nevskiaceae bacterium | reverse complement strand
TCATGCTGCTCAACGTCAGTGATCTGCACCCGCGGTATGCCCGCCACTTCCTCGGCCGTCAGGGCGAGTCGACGCCAGAAATGACCGCCGGCCACGCCTGAGCGTTTCAGCCCCAGCGAGGACACTCGACGTGTCTCAGATCATCATCGTCTGGATCCGCGGCGCGCGACTGCTCGGCCACATCGTCGCCGGCGTCGTTGCCGCAACCGCAGTCAGAATCGATCCGACCCAGCGCCTGCATCCCGAGCCGGTCGCCCGCTGGTGGTCGCGCAAACTGTTGAGCATCCTGAACCTGCGGCTGAAGGTTCAGGGCCAGCCGCTCGACGGGCCGCGCGTGACCGTTGCCAACCACATCTCATGGCTGGACATTCCGGTGCTGGCAGCCGGCGGCGATTTCCACTTCATCGCCAAATCCGAAATCCGCAACTGGCCGATCGCCGGCTGGCTCGCCGACGCCGCCGGCACCTTCTATATCCGCCGTGGCAAAGGCGGCGCCCGCCCGCTGCTGGAGCGTCTGGTTCCACACCTGATCAACGGCGGCAGCGTCGTGCTGTTTCCGGAAGGCACGACCACGGCCGGCGACGACGTTCTGCCATTTCACGCGCGCCTGTTCGCCGCAGCCGTCGAATCCGGCTCTGACGTTCAGCCGGTTGCCCTGCGCTACCTGCCCACTGCGGACGGACGCTCGATCGCACCGTTCATTGGTGACGACAATCTGTTCAGCCACATTCTGCGGCTGCTGCGCGAACCCGAGCTGCACGCCGAGCTCAGCTACGGCGATTCAATCGCCAGTACGACCCTCGAACGGGACGAGCTCGCCCACGTCGCGCGCCAGCAAATCCAGCAATTGCTGGGACCGATGAGCGACAAAGACACCGCTCTGGAGCAGGCAATCACTCAGCTCGCAGCCTGAACTGGCGTCGCGCGCCGATTCAGGCGATCCGCTGTGCTAACGTCGCAGCATGAACGCGTACCGCCCTTTCCTGCTGACGCTGTCTTTGTGTGCATTGATGCCCGCACAGGCTGAACAGGCTGCCGACGTGCAGCCGTTCACCCAGTGCCGTGGTATCGCCGATGCCGCTGGACGACTGAGTTGCTACGACGCTGCCGCTGACGCATTGAGCCGGATAGCAGCCGTATCTGCGCCGACACCCGTGCCAGCTGCCACGACAGTCACAGTCACAGCCACAGACCCCGCACCGACCGTACCCACTCCTACCCAGGCCGCGGCACCGGAGACCCACGCGGCCGACTTCGGAGCCGAAACGCTGCCCAAATCCCGTGCGGAAGAAGCCACGGGCGCGCCGGACGAAATCCACTCGCGCATCCTCGGCGATTTTCGCGGCTGGGAGGCGAAAACCCGCTTCGAACTGGAGAACGGGCAGGTCTGGGAATGTGTGAACTGCCGCGCGGTCCACCTGCTGAAGCAGGACCCTGAAGTCACGATCAAGCGTGGATTCATCAGCGGCTACTGGCTCAAGATCGAAGGCCTGAACACACAGGCGGCGGTGCGCCGGATCAAGTAGACGCCGAGGCGACACTTGGCTGCGCGGTACAATGGCGCCGCACCGACCTGGAAACCCCATGAGCACCTCGTCCGATCAGCCCGCCAGCCCACCTGCATCTGCTGCCACTGCAGCGGCCAAGCCCGCAGGCATCAAGCCCGTCATCCAGGGCGAGAAGCTGCGCGGCGCCGAGAAGATGGCGCGCATCCCGATCAAGATCGAGCCGACCGTGGCGCCGCTGCGCAAGCCCGAGTGGATTCGCGCCAAGTCTTCAGCGACGCCCGAAGTGGCGCGGATCAAGGCCGCACTGCGCGAGAACAAGCTGCACACGGTGTGCGAAGAAGCCGCCTGCCCGAATCTGGGCGAGTGCTTCGGCAAGGGCACCGCGACGTTCATGATCATGGGCGACATCTGCACCCGACGCTGCCCGTTCTGCGATGTCGGCCACGGCCGTCCGAATCCGCTGGACGCCGACGAGCCGGTGAATCTGGCGCGCACGATCCGCGACATGCGGCTGCGCTATGTCGTCATCACCTCGGTCGACCGCGATGACCTGCCTGACGGCGGCGCGGCGCATTTCACTGCGTGTATCCGCGAGTCCCGCGCGCTATCGCCGAAGCTGACGATCGAGGTGCTGGTGCCGGACTTCCGAGGTCGCATGGACCCCGCGCTGGCAATCTTCAAGGACACGCCGCCGGACGTGTTCAACCACAATCTTGAAACCGTGCCGCGTTTGTACAAACAGGCGCGGCCGGGTTCGGACTACGAATGGAGTCTGGACCTGCTGGAGCGCTTCAAGGGCATGCACCCGGAAGTGCCGACCAAGTCCGGTCTGATGCTGGGCCTGGGCGAGGAAATCGAGGAGATCGAGCAGGTCATGCGCGATCTGCGCGCGCATCAGGTCAACATGCTGACGCTGGGCCAGTACCTGCAGCCGTCGAAGCATCATCTGCCGGTATCACGCTATGTGCGCCCAGAGGAATTCGAGCGCCTGCGCGTGCTGGGCGAGCAGATGGGCTTCTCCCATGTCGCCAGCGGTCCGATGGTGCGTTCCAGCTACCACGCCGATCAGCAGGCCCACGGCGTGCTGGCGCAGGCCTGAGGCGCCGCGCAGATCCTGCCATGGCCGCAGGCCCGCTGCCCGCTGCGGAATATCTGGAGCTGATCGCACGCACCCCGCTGGTGTCGATCGACCTGATCGTGCGCGATCCCCGGGATCGCGTACTGGTCGGACTACGTCGTAACGCTCCGGCTCAAGGCTACTGGTTCGTTCCTGGGGGTGCGATCCGCAAGGGCGAAACCCTGGATCACGCTTTCGCGCGCATTTGCCATGGCGAACTCGGACAGTCGTTCGCGCGCCACGATGCCGGCCTGCTCGGCATCTACGAGCATCTGTATGCGGACAACTTCATGGGCGCGCCCGGCATTGGCACACACTACGTGGTACTGGCGCATACGCTGCACATCACGGCACCGCTCGAACTCCCGCAGGACCAGCACAGCGACTACCGCTGGATGACGCAACTGGAGCTGCGCGAGCACCCACAGGTGCACGCCAATACGCGCGCGTACTTCGAGGCTATTTGATGCGCCGAACCGTTCTCGCCGGATGGCAACGGCCAGAGAACATCGCCACGTAGCGGCGGCGACCTGCGTTCTTCATCAGCACGTCACGCCCGCGCGCGATGCCGCGCGTTACTCAGGGCACGAGGGTCCAACTCAGACGCTTGCGATCGCGTCGAGCAGGCGTTGATGGATGCCACCAAAATCGCCATTGGACATCACCAGCACGCGATCACCGGCCTGCGCCGCCACAGCCACTGCCGTGATCAGAGGTTCCAGCGCGTCGAACACCTGCAGCCGCGAACCGACACCGGCCAGCGCCGCGTGCGCATCCCATTTCAGATCCGGGCGCGCGTAGACGAAGCACTGCTGGGCCTGCGCCAGGCTGTGCGCCAGCTCGACCGACTGCGTGCCCAAACGCATGGTGTTGGAACGCGGCTCCAGCACCGCGAGGATGCGTCCGTCGCCCGCCGCCCGCAGCGCATCGATCGTCACCGCGATGGCGGTCGGATGGTGTGCGAAGTCGTCGTAGACGGTGACCCCGCGCGCCTGCCCGACCTGCTCCAGGCGCCGGCGCACGTTGCGAAACCCCTTGATTCCGTCAATCAGCGTCGGGATCGGTACCCCGACATGATGCGCGGCGGCGAACGCCGCCAGCACGTTCGAGCGATTGTGCGCACCGAGTAGCGGAGAATGAGCCCTGCCCTGCGGCCTGCCTTCAATCAGCAGTTCGAAAGTGGCGCCGTCGCTATCGTCGAGGGTCTGCGCCGACCAGCCGCGTCCATCGTCGAAATAGCACAGCTCGCTCCAGCACCCCTGCTCCAGCACCCGTGCCAGATTGGCGTCGGCGCCGTTGACGATCAGGCGTCCCTGCCCCGGCACCGTGCGGATCAGATGATGGAACTGGCGCTCGATCGCGGCCAGATCCGGAAAGATGTCAGCGTGGTCGTATTCGAGGTTGTTCAGGATCGCCGTGCGCGGCCGGTAGTGCACGAACTTGGAGCGCTTGTCGAAGAACGCCGTGTCGTATTCGTCGGCCTCAATCACGAAGTACTTCGACTTGCCCAGCCGCGCGGAAATGCCGAAGTTCTGCGGTACGCCGCCGACCAGAAAGCCCGGCTCCAGACCGGCATGCTCCAGCAGCCACGCCAGAATCGACGTCGTGGTGGTCTTGCCGTGAGTGCCGGCCACCGCCAGTACATGCCGCTCGCGCAATACGTTCTCGGCCAGCCACTGCGGACCGGAGGTGTACGGCAGCCCCGCGTTGAGCACGTACTCCATTGCCGCGTTGCCACGGCTGACGACGTTGCCAACCACGACCATGTCCGGCGCCGGTTCGAGATGCTCCGGCAGATAGCCCTGCATCACGGTGATGCCGAGCGCTTCGAGCTGGGTAGACATCGGCGGCCACGCCGCAGCGTCCGAGCCGGTGACGCGGTGCCCGGCTTCGCGCGCAATCGCAGCGATGCCGGCCATGAACGTTCCGCAGACGCCCAGAATGTGGATATGCATCGTCGCCTCAGGCCATGCCGAAGATCGTGCCGGCCAGGGTGCCGGCGAAGGCGACCACGAACAGCACCACGAAGGCGATGATCAGCGCGACGATCACACCGACCCAGAACGGCACATTGGCCGCGTGACGGAAAATGTGTGCCGTGACCGCGAAATTCCAGAAGTTCAGCACGTTCATCAGCAGCACCACGGACTGCGGCAACTTCAACGCTTCCGGTTGCTCCAGCAATTCTGGATGTTCCGCGATCTGGCGCAGCATCGGTGCGACCTGCGCGAACAACGGCAGCATCAGCAGCGTCAGCACGGTCGCCGTGGCCATCAGTGCATGGAAGGTCTGGCTGAAGCGCTCGGACACGCCACGGGCACGCAATACCGAGCGCGTCACCAGCGCAGTACCGCCCACCATGGCCGCCGCCATCGCTACCGCACTGGACAGCGGCAGCACCTGGACGAACACCGCCGCGTTGGCGCCAGCGGCCGCCAGCATCAGGGGCCAGGTCTGACGGGGATCGAAGGGCAGGTCCTGCGGCCCGGCGCGAAAGCTGAGAATTCTCAGCGCGGCGATGAATATCTGCGCGAACATGGGGTCGTGATTCAGTGTGAGCGGCTATTCTAGGCGTTTTACCGGGCCCACTGACGGGGACCGACGGACGACTTCATGCCTGATTCCTCTGCTATTCCCCTGATCACTCAACGCGATGTGCTGCTGCGCGCCATCGAACGCTGGCCCCAGGCGCCGTTTCTGGCGGTCGACACCGAATTCGTCCGCGTCGATACCTACTATGCCCGCTTGTGCCTGATCCAGGTGCAGGCCGGCGATGCCACCGCGCTGATCGACACCACCGCCTTCGACGATCTCAGCCCGGTGCTGGACGTCCTCTATGCGCCGGAACAGATCAAGGTGCTTCACGCGCCCGGACAGGATCTGGAAATCCTCAGTCATCTGCGCAAGGCCTGCCCGCAGCCCCTGTTCGATACCCAGATCGCGGCGACCCTGCTCGGCTTCGGCGATCAACTCGGCTATGCCGGCCTGATCGAGCGGCGACTCGGCATCACCTTGGACAAGAGCCTGTCACGCACCGATTGGGCGCGGCGTCCGCTGCGCCCTGCAGAGCTGGCCTACGCCGCGGCCGACGTGATTCATCTGGCCGAGATCTATCCGGCGTTGCAAGAAGCGCTGGCGGAGCGCGGACGCCTGGCCTGGCTGGCCGAGGATTGCGCGCGTCTGTGCGAACCGGATCAATACGTGACGCAACCGGACGATGCCTGGCAGCGGCTCAAAGGCATTGCGCGACTGAGCGCGCGCGAACAGACCGTCGCGGTGGCACTGGCGGCGTGGCGCGAAGCCGAAGCGCAGCAGCGCAATCGCCCGCGCAAGTGGATCATCGATGACGACGTCATCTACATCCTGGCGCAACGTCGCCCACAGACGCCGGCACAGCTCGAAGCGCTGAATGCGCTACCCCCGAAGTCGCTGGCGCGCCACGGCGAAGCCTTGATCGAACTGATCGCGCAAGCCTGCGAACTGCCCGAGCGTCTGTATCAGCGCGACGACGAGCCCGATGCCGCACAGAAGGCGCTGCTGAAGCAGCTGCAGGGCGTGGTTCAGCAGACAGCGACGGAGCTCGAAGTGCCGGCGAGCTTCCTGGCGCCGCGAGCCGATCTGATGCGGCTGGTGCGCCAGGGCGCTGAGGCCGATGCCGGCGTCCTGCGCGGCTGGCGCCGCGAAGTCTGCGGCACGCACTTGTTGGCGTCGCTCTAGACGGGCGGCGTGCTCCAAGCAAAAAGCCCGCCGTAAGGCGGGCTTTTCAGTGCTGGTTGCAACGCTGCCTCAGTTCAGTGCGGCAGTAATGCGATCGAAAATCTCGTCCAGCTGACCGGTTCCCTGCACTGTGCGCGCCTTGCCCTGCTGCTCGTAATACGCCAGCAGCGGATGCGTTTCGGCGTTGTAGACGGCGATACGGTTGCGGATCACGTCTTCCTTGTCGTCAGCACGGCCTTCCTTCTGCGCACGGTCGAGCAGACGATGAATGATCTCTTCATCATCCACCGCCAGATGAATCGCGCGGTCGATCGGCGGCTGACCGAGGCGCTCCAGCATCGCGTCCAGCACCTGCGCCTGCGCGGTGTTGCGTGGAAAACCGTCGAGCACGAATCCCTTCTGCGCATCCGCTTGACCCAGGCGCTCTTCAACAATGCCGATGACGATGTCATTGGCCACCAACTCCCCGGCGTCCATCGTCGCCTTGGCCTTGCGGCCGAGTTCGGTCCCGGCCGCCACAGCGGCGCGCAACGCATCGCCCGTGGAAATTTTGGGGATGCCGAAATGCGCGACCAGCTTTTCGCCCTGCGTGCCCTTGCCCGAGCCGGGCGCACCCAGCAATACCATTCTCATCGTGGGTAAACCTCTGTATTCGAAAGATTTTCGCGGGCGACCGAAAGCCTCCCCGTGGCCGCGCGAGGGGCAAAAGTAACCGTGCCCACAGGCGCGCGTCAATTCGCCCTTGGGCCCATGGCGGCCAGTTCAGGCAACCCGCGGCAAACGACAGCTGATTCAGCTCAGTTTCCCGGTCATACCAATCCCCTACACTGCCGGCACGACCCTCAAGCTTTAGCCCACGCATGCCACGCAACGCCTTTTATGCGCAGTCCGGCGGTGTCACCGCGGTGATCAATGCCTCCGCCCAGGGCGTGATCGAAACCGCACGCCTGTACCCCGATCGCATCGGCACCGTTTTCGCTGGAGACAACGGCATCCTTGGCGCATTGCACGAGCGCCTGATCGATACCTCACAGGAACCGCCGGAGACGATTGCGCGTCTGCGCCATACCCCCGGCGGCGCGTTCGGTTCGTCCCGCTACGGCCTGAAGCCCTACGAAGAAAGCACCGCGCAGTACGAACGCCTGATCGAAGTATTCCGCGCGCACGACATCGGCTATTTCTTCTACAACGGTGGCGGCGGTTCGGCGGTGCAGTGCGCGCAAGTCGCGCAGTTGAGCGAGCGCATGGGCTATCCGATCCAGGCAATCCACATCCCCAAGACCATCGACAACGACATTCCGAGAACCGACTGCTGCCCTGGCTTCGGCTCCGCCGCCAAGTACACCGCGGTATCGATTGCCGAAGCCGGGCTTGATCTGCAGAGCATGGCGCAGACCTCAACCAAAGTTTTCATCCTCGAAGTCATGGGCCGCAATGCCGGATGGATCGCGGCAGCCGCGGGCCTTGCCAGCCGTGACGACAGACATGCGCCACATCTGATCCTGTTTCCTGAAGTCAGCTTCGATCGCGACGACTTCCTGGCCCGGGTACGGCACTACGTCGACACCTGCGGCTGCTGCACCATCGTCGCCAGCGAGGGTCTGCGCAATCCGGACGGCAGCCTGCTGTCGGAAACCCATCCGCTGCACGACGACCATGGACGGCCGCAACTCGGCGGCCTGGCGCCCGCACTGGCAACCCTGGTGCGCAGCCTGCTCGGCTACAAGACCCACTACGCGGTCGCCGACTACCTGATGCGCTCGGCTCGGCACATCGCATCGAAAACCGACGTCGATCAGTCGTACGCGGTCGGCAAGGCCGCGGTCGAGCTGGCCATGCAGGGGCATTCCGGCGTGATGGTCACGATCGAGCGCAGCAGCGACAGCCCCTATCAATGGCATACCGGGATGGTGCCGGTATCCGAAGTTGCCGGGCGCGAGAACAAGCTGCCGCGCGAGTTCATCAACGAAGACGGCTACTACATCACTGACGCCGCGCGCCGTTACCTGCTGCCGCTGATCGCGGGCGAAGACTACCCGCCCTATATCGATGGCCTGCCGGACTACGCGCACCTGCGTCGTGTGATGGCCCCGCAGATGACCGACACCACCTACAACCCGGACCTCTAGGACCTCGCACTTTAGGCCAAGAGACGCTGAAGCCGGACCGCAGTCGGGGTACAATCCCGGCCCCGCACGCACATGGATCGAGACTAGAACATGGGATTCGAAGCACTGGGCCCTGGTGACAAGGCCCCCAACGAGTTCATCGTTGTCATCGAAATTCCGGCCTATGGCCCGCCGGTCAAATACGAAGTCGACAAGGACACCGGCCTGCTGATGGTCGACCGTTTCATGAACGTGTCGATGTGCTATCCGGCCAACTACGGCTACATTCCGAAGACCCTCGCCGGTGACGGCGACCCGGTCGACGTGCTGGTGCTGACCCCGCATCCGATTGTTGCCGGCGCGGTGATCAAGTGCCGCGCGGTGGCCGTGCTCGACACCGAGGACGAAGGCGGAACCGACGCCAAGCTGCTGGCCGTACCGACCGACAAGGTCAGCAACGGTGCCTACGATCATCTGCAGGATCTGGCCGACGTGCCGGTGCGCCTGCAGAACGAGATCCGCCATTTCTACGAGCGCTACAAGGACCTCGAGAAGGGCAAGTGGGTCAAGGTGTCGGGCTGGCGTGACGCCGCCGCCGCCCGCGGCGAGATCGAAGCCGGCATCAAGGCCTACAAAGGCTGA
>JBFFJL010000131.1:0-9126 GCA_041555955.1 Nevskiaceae bacterium | reverse complement strand
GAACAGCCGCGAGGTTGCGCGCGCCGTCGCCGATCGCATCGATGCGATCGGCGACGGCGCGCGCAACCTCGCGGCTGTTCTCGCCGACGCGCATGAACACCGTGCCGAGCACGACTTCGTGTCCGTCCTGCGTCGCGGCGCCGGTGCGCAGCTCGGAGCCGATCACGACCTCGGCGACGTCGGACACCCGTAGCGGGGCTCCGGCGACGGTCCGGATCACCACGGCACCGAGTGCCTCGATGGCTTCGGCTGCGTCGATCTGCCCCGGCACGCGCAGCAGCATCTGCTGTCCGTGGCGTTCGACATAGCCGGCGCCGGCGTTGGCATTGTTGCGCAACAGCGCCGCCTTCAGCTCGTCGATGCCGACGCCATAGCCGAGCAGGCGCGCCGGGTCCGGCTGCACCAGATACTGCTTGGTATAGCCGCCGATCGAGTTCACATCCGCGACGCCCGGTACGCGCAGCAGCTGCGGACGCACGATCCAGTCCTGCACCAGGCGCAGATCCATCGCCGTGATGGGCGTGCCGTCGGCATTCACCGCAGCCGGCTCGGCGTCGACGGTGTACATGTAGATTTCGCCGAGACCTGTCGCCGCCGGCCCCATCTGCGGCTCGATGCCGGCGGGAAGGACGCCGGCGACAGCCTGCAGCCGCTCGGCGACCTGCTGGCGCGCGAAGTACGGATCGGTGCCGTCCGCGAACACGACCGTGATCTGCGACAGCCCGTAACGAGATAACGAGCGCGTGTAGTCGAGATGCGCGAGTCCGGCCATCGCTGTTTCCAGCGGCAGCGTGATGCGCTGCTCGGCCTCCAGCGGCGTGTAGCCTTCAGCCTCGGTGTTGATCTGGACCTGGACGTTGGTGATGTCCGGCACCGCGTCGATCGCCAGATGCTGGAAACTCCACAGGCCCAGCAGTGCGAGCGCCAGCGTTGCCAGCAGCACCGGCATGCGGTGCCGGATCGAGATTTCGAGAATGCGTTGGAGCATGATGGAACCCTTATGTCGCGGAGCGACGCCAACCGCCCTGACACGCCTGGCGTGAGAGGGAGAAGCGCTCGCGGGGCGAGCGGCGAGAGTGGGAGGCCATGAACATCGCCGTCAGTGGTCGTGGCTCGCGCCGGACTTCTCGATATCGGCCTTGATCAGGTAGCTGTTGTCCGCGACGTAGCGCGCGCCGGCTTCGATGCCGCCGAGCACTTCGACCCAGGTGTCGTCCTGCCGGCCCAGATCCAGCATGCGCACCTCGTAGGTATCGTCGATCTGTTCGAACACCACAGTGAAGTCGCGGAACGCCTGCAGTCCGCTGCGCTTGACCGCCAGCGGTACGTCGGCCTGGCCGACATGCACTGTGCCGCGCACGAACAGCCCCGGCATCCAGCGACTCCCGGCGTTGTCGAGCACGACGCGGGCGGTGTAGACGCCGCTCGGTGTGCCGTGCGCATCGCCTTCGGAGGGCGCGATCCGGCGAATCCGGCCTTCGGCTTCGAGCGCGCCATCGGCGGTCCGGAGCCGCACCGACTGGCCGACCTCGACGCGCGCAAGATCACGCGGGAACAGCGACAGGTCAACCCACAGCGAACTGTAGTCGGCGATGACGAACAGCGGCTCTTCGCCCGTGGCCTCGCCCGGATTCGCATGACGTTCGATGACGACGCCGGCGATCGGCGCCTTGACCGCGTAGCGCTGCAGGCTGTCGTTGCCCTCGACGATCGCCAAGGTCTCCTCCGCCGCAACCGCGTCGCCGATCGACTTCGACACGCTGCGAATCACGCCGGGATACCGCGCCGCGATCCGGCCGATGCGTTCCTCGTTCGGCAGCACACGGCCGTTAAGCAGCAGCGTATCCGCGATGCTTGCCGGCCCGGCGAGCTCCGTGCCGATGCCGGCGTCGCGGGCGATCTCGCCCGGGATCGTCGTGCGCCCCTCGAAGCTGTCGAAAGCCCAGCGATGCGCTGTGCCGTTCTCATTGGCGGTGACAACGACGACGAACGAGTGCGGCTCGGTCACGCTGCCGTTGCCGAGGAGATAGTCGCCTTGCGGCGCGAAGGTGAAGCGGTCGACCTTTCCGCCCAGGCGCGTCAGTTCGACGCTCACGCTGGCGGCGTCGGGTGGCAGCGGTCGATCGTCGCGGAACAGATAGACGTGATACTCGGGCGGCACGCCGTCCTCGAAGATCTGCAGCTCCAGCGCGAATTCTCCGTCGCGCAGCAGGCGTCCGCGGTGCGGTCCGCGTTCGTACTCGGCCGCGGCTTCGGCGCCGTGCGCCATGATTTCAGCGGGCTGCGAGCCGGAACAGGCGGGCAACAGCGCCGCGGCAAGCGCCAGCGGCAAGAGGATGCGAAAGCTCATTGGGGTTCTCCGGCCTCGGTCAGGCTTGCGCCGGTCAGGCGCTCGATTTCGATGTGGTGAATCTGGAACTCGGAGGCAGAGTCGACGCGCCGGACGCGCGCCTCCAGCAGACGCCGCTGCACGTCGCTCCATTCCAGCAGCGAATAGCGCCCGCGGCGCCAGCCGTCCTCGGTCTGCGTCAGCGCGCGCTCCAGCTCCGGAAGAATCTCGCGGTCCAGGGTCGATACCACGTGCCGCGCGTGTTCCATTTCCTGGTAATGCGTGAACAGCAGTCTTCGCGCCTTCAGCAGCGCAGCACGGCGCTGATGCTCGACCAGCGACAGCTCGGCGTCGGCGGCATCGATCGCCGGCTGCGCGGCCGACGCCGAGAACAATGGCATGGCAACGCCCGCCACCAGCGCGGCATCGTCGTTCTGCTCGTAGCGGCGCACGCCCAGGGTCGCGCGCAGATCCGCGCGCTGGCGGTTGCGTGCCAGCTGCATTTCCGCCTGCTTGAGCCGAAGGTCCGTGGCAAAGCGCAGAAAGTCCGGCGCCGATTCCACGCGTGTCATCAACGTCTCGAACCCGGCGACTGGCGGCTGCGCGAAGAGATCGCCGGCGATCTGTGTGAAATCCGGGCGCTCAAGACCCATTGCCGTGGCCAGCGCGAAACGCGACGTTGACAGCCCATGACGCGCGTCCTCGAGCAGCAACTCCGTCTCGGCCAGTGCGACGATCGCGCGGCTGCGCTCGGCAGGTGGCGCGGCGCCGGCCTGGACACGCTGATCCACGGCGGCCTGCTGTCGCTGCGCGAGCTGCACGGCCGCTTCCGCCGCCGCCACACGTGCCTGCCGGGCGAGTGTTTCGACGAATGCGCGCGCGATCTCGGACACCACGTCGAGCTGGCGGATGGATTGCTCCGTGAGCAGGCGCGCCGATCGGGCCTCGGCCACCGCGAGGCGCCCCCGGCGTTTGCCGCCGAGTTCGAACAGCTGGCTGAGGCTCAGAGTCGTCTGTGCCGAATCGAAGCCGCTGCGTGTGCCCGAACCCAGCGCGTCTTCAACGGCCAGTTCGAGCTGCGGCAGCGGACGCAGTCCGGCCGCACGCGCCTCGGACTCGCGTAGGCGCGTCTCGAATACGAGACCTGCCAGCTCGGGACGGATATTGCCGGCGCGCTCGATCGCGTCCCGCAGGGAAAGCCCCGCATCGTCGGCGGCGAACAACACCGCCGACGGCGAGATCAGCAGGCACGCCGCCAGAACGGCGCGCACAGGTTTGCACAGCATGAATGTCTCCCATCATCACCACGGCCCTGCTTTGCAGGGGGTATCGCGCGCGAAGATCAGACGGCGAGCGGTGGGGCCTGGGAGAGCGGAAGAACGTGCGGCTTTCGCCGCAGCGGCGGGGATCGATAGCGCGTCTCCCACCGGGTGCCCTGGCGGGCAGGGACGAGGAAGGCGGCAACGCAGGCGATGATGGCGAACAGCAGCAGCGACGGCAGCTTGCCCGACGTCTTGTCGGCCGTATCCGCATCGATCTCGGCGTGCGTCAGGTGCGATTCGGCGTGATTGTCGAACCCGCTGACGATGTGCGCGACGCCATGGTCATGGTCGTGATCGACCTCCACCGCTTCGACCACCACTGCGTGCTGATGGGCGACGTGGGCGTGAACACCCAACATCCGCGCCAGCGCCAGGACGCAGCACAACAGCAGGACGAGGATAATGGGGGTCGATTTCATCGGCCGCGGATGATCGCATGACCTCGCCATCAGTACCAACTCCTGCCCGACCTTTGTTCGCGTCGGGCATCGGCGCGGCTCTGCTCGCCGCGATTCTGTTCGGGGTGAGCACGCCCGTCGCCAAGTTGCTGCTCGCTATAGGTGCCCCTTAGCGTGAAACACTGCACTAGAGATCACAGCGGGTCACTTCACGATCGAGCGGTCAACTGAGGTTTCCAGGTTACTCTGGCAGTGGTGCTTACGCGCTGCGTCCCGCTGAGTGAACCCACCGCTTTTTAACCGGCAATTTAACCGGCATTCATGCGTTGACAGAAATGAATATAATACTGTTCTATCAATAGGATAAACCGGAACATCAACCGGCATAGGAACCGGCAAATGTTGGTTGCGACGCGCCTCTCGTTTTACGCACTGGAGAGCCCTGAAATCCGGGAGCGGGAGACTGCGCTTGCCCGCATGAGTGGCGAGCTGGCGGGTCGGTTGCCGCCCAGCACCCGTGCCGCGCTGGCCCAGTGCCTGGAAGGCATCAACAGCTACTACTCCAACCTGATTGAAGGGCAGGGCACGCGGCCGATCGAGGCCGAGCGAGCCCTCAAGCGCAGCCTCGCCGAGCGCCGACCCGGCAAGTCGGATGATCTGGCCACGCTGGCCGTCGCCCACATTCAGACCGAACGCTGGATGCGCCAGTGCCTGAAGGCCGAGCCGGCGCTGGATGTGGCCGGGCACGAATTTGTCTGCGCGCTGCACCGGCACTTCGTCGAACAGCTTCCCGAGTCCCTGCGCGTCGTCAGCGGCCACAACGGCGAAACGGCCGTGAACGTGCCCGGTGAGCTGCGCACGCGCCCTGTGGATGTCGGCACGCATCTGGCACCGCCTCCGGAGGAGGTGCCAGGTCTGCTCTCCGCCTTCGCGGAAACCTGGCAGCGTCTACCGAAAACACCCGCGCATCTGCTGCTGGCGCATCACCGCTTTGCCTGGATTCATCCCTTTCTCGATGGCAACGGCCGCGTTGCGCGATTGCTGAGCACGGCCATGTTGGCGCGGTATGGCTTTGAGGCGGACGGCCTGTGGTCCTTGTCGCGGGGTCTGGCCAAGCGCAAGGACCGGTATTACGAATATCTGGCGATCGCTGACTCGGAGCGTCAGGGCGATTACGACGGCCGTGGCGTCTTGTCACTGAAGGGCGCGACGCAGTTCGCCAACTTCATGCTGGAGACCTGCGAAGACCAGATCGGCTTCATGGCTGCGCGTCTGCAGATCGAGCACGTCAAGGATCGTGTCGCGCGCTTCTGTGCCGAGCGCAAGCTGGTGCTGGGGCGCGGCGAGCGTGCCGCGCCGCTGCTGATCGAGGCCATGTTCATGGGCAAGCTGGAACGCAGTGCCGTGCCGCGCCTGCTGGGCTTGGGTGAGCGCGCCGCTCGCGCGGTGTTGTCGGAATGCGTCGAGGATGGCCTGCTGACGGCGCCCAGCCATCGCGGCGATCTCACCCCCGTGTTTCCGGTTTACGCCGCGGCGTATCTGTTTCCGCACCTGTTCGAGATTGATGATCCGCAGGCGGCGATGAAGGAGACGTTCGCCAACTAAGTTCGCGAGGGCGTTGCGGCTGCATTCTTTCCGGCTCGGGTGTTTTCAAGGCAGGCAGCGCGCTTCGCGGTTGCCTGCCACAATCGTGGCATGTCGATCCCGCTTTCAGTCCTGGACCTCGCCCCGGTTGCCGCCGGCACCGCACCTTCGGAAGCGATCCGCCGCACGGTGGAGCTGGCGCAACTCGCGGAACGTCTGGGTTTCGTGCGCTACTGGTTTGCCGAGCATCACGGCATGCCCAGCGTTGCCAGCGCCGCGCCGGAAATCCTCATCGGCCACATCGCCGCCGCAACGCGAGGTCTGCGCGTGGGGTCGGGCGGCATCATGTTGCCGAACCACACGCCGCTGAAGGTCGCGGAAGTGTTCCGCACGCTGGCCGCGCTGTATCCGGACCGTATCGATCTCGGTCTGGGCCGTGCGCCGGGTTCCGACCCGAATGCCAGCCGCGCGCTGCGCGCGTCCGATGGCCACGACTTCGCCGCGCAGTTGTCAGACCTGCTCGCGTTCACCGGCCAGATCCCGTTCCACGAGCGGCATCCGTTCCGCAATGTCGTCGCGATGCCGGACGACGTGCCGCTACCGCCGATCTGGATTCTCGGTTCCAGTGGCGCGAGTGCGCGGATGGCGGGGAGCGCCGGCATGGGCTACAGCTTCGCCAGTCACTTCAGTGAGGCGCCTGCGGGGCCGGCGTTCAAGGCCTATCGCGACAGCTTCGAGCCTTCGCCGCAGTTTCCCGACCCGCATGCGATTCTCGGCGTCGCCGTGGTCTGCGCCGAAACCGATGAAGAAGCCAACCATCTCGCCACCACCATGGACCTGGCCTGGCTACGCATTCGGCGCGGCGAGTTCCTGCCGCTGCCGAGTCCGCAGGAGGCACAGGCGTATCCGTACACCGAGTTCGAGCGTCAGGCGGTGCGCGAGTACCGCGCCCGCACCGTGATCGGCACGCCGGAGGCGGTCAAAGCGCGCATCGAAATCATGGTGCGCGACAGCGGCGCGGATGAAGTGATGGTCGTGACCAACCTGTACGGACACGCCGAGCGGCTGCACAGTTACGAACTGCTGGCGCAGGTGTTTGCGTGAGCGACAAGAAAGGCGACATCGATCACGCCAAGCTCGACCGCGTGGTGGCCGATCAGCTGCGCCACGCCGCCCAGCGCAACCTGGGCTATCGCGAGCAGGCCCTGAAACTGTATCCATGGGTCTGCGGCCGCTGCGCACGTGAATTCACGCGCGCCAATCTGCGCGAACTGACGGTTCATCATCGCAATCACAATCACGACGACAACCCGGCCGACGGCAGCAACTGGGAGTTGTTGTGCATCTATTGCCACGACAACGAGCACTCGCGGCAGCTCGATCATCGTGGCGGCGCTGCGTCGGCAGCGGACCCGCACGCGCCGGCGACGGGTAATCCGTTTGCCGATCTCAAGGCGCTGATGGCGAAGTCAAAGCCGTGAAGCGACCCGCTCGATTCGGCTATTGGATAGCCGCGATCGGTGCCCGGAAGCGGAGCAATGCGAAGGCTGTGCAGCCCGATGCTGTCGACTCGACATCCAATGATTCGTGTGGAGTTCCGACGGTGAAACTTGGCTACAGTGGGAATGAAAGGCGGACCCGAATATTGCGCCTGGACGAACAATTTGTCTAACGGACATTTCGATGAACAAGCAGGGTGTTTTCAATCAGTTGCGAAGCTCTCCAAGCGCCCGTGCCAGGAATGAATATACGGGCAGGTGTCCGGTGTTAGCTGTTAGGGATGCCTTGATGAACAGACAGAAGCTATTGGCAAGAGCTCTTGCCGTTGTGATGGCCATGCTGCTCTCTAGCTGTGCGTCACTGCCTAATTCAACGTTGGAGAAGCTCGACAATCGGAATGTCGAATTTGCAATAACTCGGCATGGCACGCCCCCTGTTGTCTTTGAAAACGGGCTCGGTGGACGAATGGAGTGGTGGAAGAAGGTATTGCCTGAAATCTCGAACGACACCACGACATTTGCCTATAACCGTCCCGGTTACGGAAATAGTGATCCTGTCGCAACGCCCCGCGATGGTTTGCACGTCGCGGATGAACTCAGAGCGCTGCTGCACGACAAAGGAATGAAACCGCCGTACATTCTGGTAGGCCACTCATTGGGCGGCTTGTACATGCAGCTTTATGCCCGTCGTTATCCGGAAGAGGTGAGCGCGCTCATTCTGGTTGACTCGACGCACCCCCAACAACTTGATGGTGAAGGTGCGCTGGAGAAGCAGTCATTCCTGGTGCGCGGCCTGCTCGGAGTTATGGTTACGGGCGCCGCTAAGGATGAGCTCGATTTGCTTCCTCAAACCGGCAAGCAGGTGCTCGACTTGCCAAACTTTTCAGGCAAGCCCGTTTTCGTGCTCAGTGCCTCCAAGCCACTAGATGAAAAATCAACGGTGGCAGATGATGCCAACGCAAAACGTAGAGACATTGCCCGCCTTTACCCCGGCTCCAAACAAATATGGGTAGATTGTGGACATGCCATCCCGATTGAAAAGCCAGAGGCGATCGTTGCAGCGATCCGCGAGGCACTGCGCTTGAGTCACTCAGATCAAAATCCGTCCATGATTCCTAACGCTGCGCTCCAGGGGGACGCGCCGCAAGCGGCGTAGGCGGCACACCTATTCTCTTCGCCGGCGCCTCTTGCATGGCAACGAGCAGGATACCTTCGGCGGCGTGTACTTTCGGGTGGGCGAAATGACCAAAGGAACGTGGGGCGCGTATCTCTCCATCACCAGCGGGCTGCTGCTGTTTTTGAGTCTTGCCGCGTTTTCCGACAACCTGCTCACGGATGTTGACCAACCCAGCAACAGAGACCCCAAGTTCATCATCCACGGGCTGTTCGGGCTCGCGTGGTACGTGCTGCTAGCGATTCAGGCAAACCTCGTCCGTGTACGCGATGTAAAGCTACACAAAGAGCTGGGTATCGTCACGTTCATCGTGGCCATCGGCGTTACGCTCAGCACGCTCTACATTTTCATCGTCGTGTGGAAAGGCTGGGGCCATATGTCGGTCGAAGCCCGTGCGAATCGTCTTCTTCTTCCGGGCTATGCGACATGCCTTCTGCTCGCATGGCTGCGGCGTGGACAATCAGACTGGCACAAGCGGCTGATTTTCACCGGCACGTTCTTCATGTTGGGCCCCGTGCTGTCGCGCGCATATGACCCGTTGATCGTGTCGTGGATGGAGCCGCTGTTTCCCGTCTTCACCGCGCGCGCGGACGAGGTTGGGTTTCTCGTATTCTTTTGGGGAATCTGGATTGGCTTTTTCCTGTCGCTGGCACTTTACGACTGGAAAAACCTGCGCCGCATTCATTCGGTTACGGTGGCGGGATTCGCATGCTTCGTGCTGACCTGGCTCATCAGTGTATTCACCTGAATAGTCCGGCAGCGACACCTGGCAATTTGTTTAACGGACAGCTCGATGAACAAGCAGGGTGTTTTCAATCAG
>JBFFJL010000130.1:0-9138 GCA_041555955.1 Nevskiaceae bacterium | reverse complement strand
GGGGGAACGCTGAAGGCTTCAGTCCCGCTTGAGCGCGTCGAGCAGGTGCGCGTAGACCAGCGGATGATTCAACAGCCGCATGTGGCTCATGCGGAACAGCGTCGCGGTGTCGGCGTCTGCCAGATGGTGGGCTTTGGCACTGGGCAGCCGCACCAGACCATCGCCGATCACCTGGCTGATGGGGTCGGATTCGGTGGTGCCCAAGGTACTCCCGATGAAGTGATAGCGGGCTTGCGGCAGTCGCGCGATTCGGGCCGGCAGTTCTGCGGTTTCGCCGGCGGCGAGCGCATGGCGATCCCGCGGGTTGACGCTGCCGTGGCGCAGATCGCGGATGCCCACCGAGCGCACCTCAAGCACACGCGCCAGCGGCCGCGACAGGCTGAATTTCTGCAGCAGCGGAATGCCGGCATGGACCCACTGCTCCAGCGGCGCGCCCAGATGCGGTGATCCCAGGCAGATCACCTGCTGGACGGTTTGCGCCCAGCGTGCGCCGCGCGCATGCCCTTCAGCGGCAGCGGCGCGCACCACCAGACCGCCCATGCTGTGTCCGACCAGGGTGATGCGCTCGATCGGCACCGGCCAGTGCGCGTCCAGGCGCTGCAGCTGGCGCGCCAGCGCGCGGCCGTTGTCGGCAATGCGCTGGCCGCTGTTGTAGCGCAGATAAAGTGTGCTGGCGTCGAGCTCGGTTTCGAGCCGTTCACCGTAGGGGCGGGTCTGTTCGTCGTCCTCGCGGACGTACAGCCGCCAGCTGTTTTCGTTGCAGCACAGACCGTGCGCAAACACGATCACGTGTGAGCGCGCCTGGGGATACGCGGCGGCCAGCGCCTCGCGTCGCAGCGGCAACGGCGAGCCGTGACGCCGGAAGCCGAGGCGCGGCGTCAGCGGATTGCGGCTGCGTGCCATATGGTCGCCAACCAGTCCACTGGCGGCCGAGACCAGATCGTCACGCACGCGATGCGGGATCGCTGCGCGCGACGTCAGTAGCGGTTCGCTTTCGCGCATGACCACCGTGGCGGTCTGGAAAACCGCCTTACCCACCAGGCGCACGGCGGTGTAGACGCCGTCGGTGATGGTGTCGTGGACCCGGCGCGTGGTCACCGCGCCGGTGCTCAGCGCCGGGATCGGCGCCAGACTCTTGAACGGAATATCCGAGATCGCGCGGTGAAACTCGTGCACGCGGGTGGTGATTTCGTCGAAACCTTCGCCGGCAAGCTGCACGGTACCGCGCCACTGCTGCCATTCGGTGCCGGACTTTTTCATGGAACAGTCTCTGTCTGCTTGATTTGCCGGTGCGCTTACGCGGCAACGGTCTCGGAAGAGGTCGCCGGCTCGGCCTGCCAGCGGTTGGCGCGGGCGAAGCTGGCTGTGTCATTAAAGCGTACGCCCATCTCAAGCATCACGCGATGGGCGACGGGCGCGGTCCATTGGCGGATGTAGAACGGCTCCTTGACGACAAAATGATGGATCGCATGGGTCGAGCCGAAGTTGAAGCAGAACAGCTGCGCCGGCCACAGCCACCAGGGATTCAGCACCTGGGTCTGCTGGATCACATTGCCGTCCTCGATATCGCCGTAGTAGTGCATGTTGGAGCTGACCAGGTGCAGGCAGAAGCTGCGCAGCACATTCGGACCGATCCAGACCACGACCAGCAGCTTGATCAGCGGCATCGCCTGCAAGGTTCCTGCCGACCAGGCGATCTCGCTGCCGTTGAGCGCGGCCAAGGCGGTGGCGCCGTGGTAGCCCAGGAAGGTGTACCACAGGCCCCAGTGCAGCCAGCCCAGCGGGAAGTAGGCTGCCAGTCCGCCGAGCAGCAGAAATGCGCGGCGTTTCCAGTTGCGCGCCTGCGGCAGGCGGAACAGGATTGCGGCACTGGCGTCGGCCAGCATCAGCAGCCGACGCAGGCCCCAGCGCTGGCCGTTGGTGATGCCCTGTTCCTCGATGTCATGCTCAGTGCCGGAATGCTTGTGGTGGCGAAAGTGCAGACGACGACGGATCCACGGATTGATCGTGCTCGGCCGCGCCAGCCATACCAGTGCCATCATCGTGTGATGCCACAGCGGTTGTTTGCGGAAGTACATCCAGTGAATCAGGTCGTGCTCCAGTTCATGCGTGAACGAGGCGAACACCGCGACTATCGGGATGCATAGCCACCACGCGATCAGTCCCTGCGCGTACAGCATTGCGGCCCCGATCATGCCGGCCAGCGAGGCCAGCAGAATGCTGACGCCGATCGCGTCCTGGTGCCGCAGCCAGCGGTGGCGCTGGCGCAATTGCGCTCCGGCATCGGTGACGACCGCCTTGATATAGGCGGTTTTCGCTTCGTCGCCCGACTGGACTGATGGGGGTGTCGTCTGATTCACCGCATGCTCCCTCAGGATGGAATTCGATCTGCGGTAAGTTACGCGGGCGGTGCCAGGAATACCCGACAACAGCCGCCAAGCATTTGACCGATGACGACACCGACCGCGACCGCGCTGACCAGCTGGGCCCGCACGATCCGCCGCAGCCTGGAGGCTGCGGGCGTGGATGCCGCGCCGTTGTTTGTTGAGGCCGGGCTGGAGCTGGCGGCGCTGGACGACCCCAATGCACGCTACCCGGTGGTGGCGACCGCCCGATTGTGGCGGTTGGCGGTGGACGCCACCGGCGACGATGCCTTTGGCCTGACGGTGGCGCGCAATGTTGGGCCAACGACCTTTCATGCGTTGGGTTATGCACTGAACGCCAGCACCACCCTGCGCGAAACTTTCGAGCGCGTACTGCGTTACTTCCGGGTGGTCAGCGACGGCGCCGACCTTGAGTTTGCCGCCCATGAGCGGGGCTATCGATTCGCGATCCGGGCGCCGGATGCCAACGCGGCGCCGGCTGACGAGTCCATCGACGCGTTCATGGCCTTGATGGTGCGCTTGTGTCGTGGTCTGTACCGGCGTGAATTCAATCCGAACCTGCTGCGCCTGCGTCGCACGGAGCCGCGCAACCGCTTGGCGTTCGAGAAGTTGTTCCGTGCGCCACTGCAATTCGAAGCGAACGAGAATGCGGTGTACTTCGACGCCGCCGCATTCGAGCGTCCGCTAGAAGGTGCCAATCCCGAACTGGCCCGCCACAACGACGAAATCGTGCAGCGCTATCTGGCGCGGCTGCAGCGCGACGATCTGGTGACGCGGGTACGAACCGCTCTGACCGCACTGATGCCGCGCGGCGAGGCGAGGGCGGACCAGGTTGCGAATCAGCTGCATCTGTCCGAGCGCAGCTTGCAACGGCGTCTGGCCGAGCTGGGCGTGAGCTTCAGCGATCTGTTGCGCGACACCCGGCAGCAACTGGCCGAAAGCTACTTGCGTGATCCGCAGATGAGCATTGGCGAAATTGCGTTTCTGCTGGGATTCTCCGATGCCAGCAGTTTTACCCGCGCGTTCCGGAAATGGACCGGAGCCGCGCCGCGCGACTTCCGCGGACCTTCGGGGGTGTCGTCCTGACGCGTAAGCGGTGTGATCCTCGCCCAGCTTCAGTCCTGTGAGCGGCGGAGTCTCGCGTGGACCTAGGGCTGTGACAGAAGCGATGCCCGGAAATGCAGATAGTCGGCAGCGGCCTGCTTGGGCTTTTCCAGCATCGGCAGGTGACCGACATCAGGCATCACAATCAGCTGAGCGCCTTTGAGTGCCTGCTGCAGGATGTGTGCGCCACTGACGTCAAGCACTTGGTCCTGCTGGCCCCAGACGATCAGCGACGGCGCGATGATGCGCGTGGCCAGTTGCTCAAGGGAGTCGTCCTTGACGATCTGTTCGAAAATTTCGGTGTGCAACTTGGCGTCACGCGCGGCGCGTTCCCCCAGCACTCGCTTCATGCTGTAGGGCATGTACGGCGGATCGGCCATGACCAGATCGATGATGCGCTCGAAGTCGCCCGGTGACTGCGCAATCAGCGGCGACACGCCGGTGACCGTATAGGCTTTCTGCATCGGACTGGGGTCCGCGCTGCTCACGCCGCCCGGTGCCAGCAGCCACAGACTGAGTGTCTGCTGCGGGTAGCGTGCGGCATGGTCGGCAACGATCCAGCCGCCCATCGAGCTACCGCCGAAGTGCGCGGTGTCGATGCCCAGCGTGGCAACAAAGCGATGGACGCGTTCGCTTTGTTCGGAAATGTGGAAGCTTGCGGCCACCGGGCGGCTGCTTTCGCCGAAGCCGGGTAAGTCCGGAATGATGACGCGGTAGTGCGAGGTCAGCCCGCGTGCAACCCGGGTGAAGTTGTCCTTGTCGGCGCCAAAGCCGTGAACCAGCACCAGCGGTTCGCCGCTGCCGCCCTCCAGATAGACGACTTCAAGACCGTCGACCATGACGCTCTTGCGTTCGAGCTTGGACAGCGCGTGCTCCAGCTCTGCGGCGAGCTGGGCACTTTCCTGGGGGGCGAGGTGATCGAATGCGGTGAAGCCACCGCCCACCAGCAGCGTCAGTACGAGGGCAACGGAAAGCAGTCTGCGCATGAGATTCAGTGGTCTTCGGAATCGGAAATTGCGTCGTCTGAGGCAGGCAGGGTCATGTCCACGCAGCGCATCAGGCTCTCCTGAGCCACACTGGCGACCAGACGCCCTGAGCGGTCGAAAATCTGCCCGCGTGACAAACCGCGCCCGCCCTGCGAGGTGGGGGAGTCCATGCTGTAGAGCAGCCAGTCATCCACACGCAGATCACGGTGGAACCAGAGAGCATGGTCAATGCTGGCAACTTTCATGTCGTCGGCAAACCAGGACTTGCCGTGCGGACGCAGCGCGGTCGACAGCAGGTTGAAGTCCGAGGCGTAGGCCAGAACGCAGCGATGCAGTCCGGGATCGTCCGGCAGCTTGCCCGCGGCGCGAAACCAGATGTTCTGCTGCGCCGGGCGTACGGTCGGTGCCAGCGGGTTCCACGGGTCGACCGGCTTGAACTCGATCGCCATTTCACGCGTCAGTGCATGAAAGATCCGGTCCGGGGCATCCGGGGCAGCGTGTAGCCACTCATCGTGCAGGTCGCGGGAGCTCGCCAGCTTTTCCGGTGGAATGACGTCTGGCATTTGCGGCTGATGTTCGAGGCCCGATTCGGCACGCTGAAATGAGACGATCATCGTCAGGATCGGGTTGCCGTGCTGCACCGCCTGGATCCGGCGGGTGGTGAAGGTGCGGCCATCGCGGACACGATCGACCTCATAAACGATGGGGTGACTCATGTCTCCAGGGCGCAGAAAATACGCGTGCAGCGAATGCGGACACGCCTGTTCCACGGTGCGGCCGGCGGCAACCAGCGCCTGACCGATGACCTGTCCACCGAAAACGCTCTTGCCACCCAGATCACGGGATTGGCCGCGAAACAAATTGACCTCGAGCGTCTCGAGGTCGAGCAGGCTGACCAGATCCTTCAAAATGCGATTCATGCCAATCAAATTCTCGAAAGCGGCGGATTATGTCCGCACCAGACGCACAAGGCTAAACGAATCCGCGCAGTCAGGTCACGACCGCAGGGACAGCAGCGGCGTGTCCCTTGGCTCAGGGAAGTGCAGATGAAGTGCCGTCAGAGTTGCGGGGCTTGCTGCATTGAGCCGTCGATTTCTTCACCGATGCCCGGCATGCCCGGAGGGAAGCCGGCAGGGGTTCGCTGCGTCCATCTGAGTGATGATTTCAGATGCGGGCTGTTCGGGGATCCACGGCGGCCCAAAGTCTGCGGCGATCTGCAGCCCAGCGCTTCCATGTGCGGCGACACGCGCGACCAGGCGATGAGCTATCTGAACTGGCTCGAACGCTCAACGTCACCGTAGTTTGCTAGCGCGTGCTACTGCCCCAACGTTGCCCGATTGCATCGCGGGTCGGCTACAATCGCGGCCGCGCCGGCATAGCTCAGTTGGTAGAGCACCTGATTTGTAATCAGGGGGTCGCGGGTTCGAATCCTGCTGCCGGCACCAGATTGCGTCGCGTCGCCACGCGGCGACGCTTGATCATTCGCGTCACCACGTTTTTGGCGGCGCCTCCGGTGCTTCCACCCGGTAGCTATGGTTCGCGACCTTGACGCTTGCGCCCGCACTGTGCGATCAAACGACCGTTCTGCTGACGCCGATCTTGCCGATTGCGTCAAACATCCTCCCCCGGTGTCGCGATAGCGCGGTGGCCTCCACGTCGCTGAACTTCTGATTGCGCCCAGCCGCGACTTCGTGACGAGTAAGGAGCGTCGGCGCCAATTCAACGAGCCAGGGGCGATCTGCATTTGCAGGCTCGGCTCATCGAGCGGGTCGCGACTGCAGCCAGAACTTCGTGCGTCTCACCCACGTCGCGATAACTTTGACAATTCAACCTCAGTCGAATAACAGAATTTGAGTGCATTCAATTTGAGATGCTCGTGCAGATCATTCGCGTGAATGCCCTGTTGCACTGCACAAACCAGCATAGGGGGTTTCACCCAATTTGTTACAAATTGTTGACGTGGTTCACGGGCGCGGTCTAGGCTCGAAACGTCGTTTAGTTCAGGGTTACCGTACGCGTGAAATCCCTACGATTTCCTGCGCGCGGACCATTTAAGTTCTCATGGGAGTGAACTGATGGAAATTTCGTCGAAGCGCAAGCGGTCAGGGGACGTATTTCTCCGCACTGCGATCGCGGCCGTCGTTGCTAGCAGCTTCTCGTCTGGTGCAGTTCTTGCGCAGGACGAAGCAAAGGAAGGGGACAGCGCAAAGCTGGACACGATTGAGGTCACGGGTTCGCGTTTGACTCGCGCCAATGTCGAAGGTGCCATTCCGGTTTCGGTCATCGACCGCGCAGATATCGAAGCCAGCGGGTTCACGTCGGTGGGTGAGCTGTTGCGCAATACGGTGTTCAACTCGGCCGGTGCGTTTCGCGCGCAATCGGGCAGTTCTGCCCAGTCGCTGGTTGCGGTTGATCTGCGTGGCCTGGGCTCCGAGCGTACGCTGGTGCTGATTGACGGGCGTCGTGCACCGAAAGCGCCGTTCGCGCCGACGGCGCAGGATCTCAACGCCGTGCCGATCGCTGCCGTCGAGCGTATTGAAGTTCTCAAGGACGGCGCCTCGGCCATCTACGGCGCCGACGCCATTGGCGGCGTCATCAACATCATCACGCGCAAGGATTTCCAGGGCGTCGAGATCAGCGGTCAGAAGCAGACGACCGCGCGTACCGGCGGTGACGTCGAGCAGAGTTCAATCACGATCGGCATGAACGGCGAGAAGGGCAACCTCGTGATGGGTGCATCGTACTTCAGGCGCGACATCATCTTCGCGCGTGACGCCCTGTACAGCACTCCGGGTGCGAGCTTCTTCTCGAACAACCTGATCGTCCTGCGCGACGCTAATCGTGACGGTGTTTTCGATCCGTCCGATGCGGCTTCCGGCGATGAATACGTGTACGCGGCTGTGCCGGGTGGCTGCCCGAACACGGATCCCGCCTACTACCTCACGGGCTCAGGTCTGTGCGGTTACGATTTCACTAAGGTTTCCGCCGACGAAGCCGGGACTGCGAATCAGGGGCTGTTTGCCAAGGGCACCTATGAGATTTCCGACACCTGGGGCGTGACGGTCAACGCCAGTATCAACCGCGCGAAGTCCTTCGGGCGCTATGCACCGCCGCTGAACGACACCGCGCTGACGATTCCGGCCGACAATCCGTTCTATCAGAACGAGGACATCGTGCCTCTGTTTGGCGCCAACGGCGGCAACGTCGGCATCCCGGACGAGGAACTCTACGCAACCTATCTCTATCATCGCTTTGCCTCGATCGGAACCCGCGATACCAGCACCGACGCGAATGTCTATGACATCAGCGGTGTCTTCTCGGGCAGCCTCTTCGGTTTCGCGGACGCGACCGTTGGTGCGCGTTACAACGAGTACAAGTATTACGAGTTCGGGCGTTTCTTCCTGCTGCGGCCGACCGCGCAAGCCGGCCTGGACAATGGCAGCTATGACTTCCGCGATCCGAATGCAACGCCCGATGCGGCGGCGGCATTCAAGGCCACCACTGGGCGCGAGTCGACATGGGTCACGCGCGAAGCCTTCGCCGATGTGCAGCGCTCGATGTTCACGCTGCCTGGTGGCGATGCCAGGCTCCTGCTGGGCTGGGAATACCGCGAGGAGGATTACTCGGACCTCTACGACGCTGCGTCGGAGGCTGGCCAGATCGGCGGCTCGGCCGGCAACTCGTCCGGCCTGGATCGGCGCGTGCGTGCTTATTTTGGCGAGGCGCTGTTTCCGGTCCTTGACAACCTGGAGTTTACCGCCGCGATCCGCTACGACAACTACTCCGATTTCGGCACCTCGACTTCGCCAAAGGTCAGTGTGCGTTATCAGCCAATCGCGCCCTTGACGATTAGGGCCTCATGGAGTGAGGGCTTCCGAGCGCCGACCTTGGATATTCTGAGCGCGAAGCCGGCCTTCTCTGCCGAGTCCATCACCAATGACCAGGCGAGTTGCGAAATCGGCGGATTTGTCTGGGACGCGACGCGGAACACCTGCTTCAACGCAGACGGTGATGTCCAGTCAGTGCAGATCAATGCCACCTCAATCGCCAACCCGGATCTGGACGCTGAAGATTCCGAGCAGTATTCGGTGGGATTCGCCTTCGATGTGGCCAAGTGGTTCGATTTCTCGCTGGACTACTACAACATCACAATCGATGGCGTCATCGATCAGTTCACGCCGCAGGAGATTCTCGACGCGATTCGCGTGGGTGACCCAGTGCCGTCGGCCTTCGTCGTTACTCGCGGTCCCACCGGGCGCATCACCGATTTCATTTTCGGCTTTGCGAATAACGGCACGCTGGAAACCAGTGGCCTCGATTTTGAGGCGAATTTCCGCTACAACCTGGGCAATCTCGGCAACATCACCTCGCAGCTGCGCTACGTCTACCTGCTGGATTACACCCAGAACAATGCGCGTGATTTGGTTGGCGATCCGGGTATTCCGGACAGCCGCGTGCAAGGTACGACTGAGTGGAAGATCTCCGACTTCTCGGTGGGCTGGAACTTCAATCTCATCGGCGACCAGGCCGAGACGGTGGACTCAACCGGGGCCCGCACCGGCAAGACTCCGACCTATGTGACGCATGACTTCCAGCTGACGTATGCCACACCCTGGAATGGCGCTCTCACGATTGGTGCGATCAACGCCTTCGATAAGGAGCCG
>JBFFJL010000129.1:0-9176 GCA_041555955.1 Nevskiaceae bacterium | reverse complement strand
GCGTCCGCGTTGCGCGGCATACAAAGGTTTGCCCGGTTTCTGTGAAACCTTCCAGAACAGGCGTTGCGCACCCAGCGCTTCGGCGGTTGCCGGCAGCAGATCGCGGTCGCCGACGGATACGCCGCCGGTACTCACCACCAGATCGGCATTGTCGAACGCTTCCGACAGTGCGGTGGTGACGGCCGCCTGCTCATCCGGTACGCGGCGCAGATGGACGTCGTGATAACCGGCGGCGGCAAACCAGGCTGCGACCAGGGGGCCATTGGAATCGAAAATCTCGCCGCGTCCGGCATCGGCGCCGGCACTGACCAGCTCGTCGCCGGTGATCAGCACGCGGATGCGCGGGCTGCGGCGCACCGTGACTTCAGCGACACCCGCGGCAGCCAGCGCACCGATCAGCCCGGCATGCAGGCGTTGACCGGCGGCAACAACCGGCGTGCCGTGGCGCAACTCCTCACCGCAACGGCGCAGGTCGACGCCAGCATCGACCTGCGCGCAAATCACGACGCTGTCACCGTCACGCTCGGTCAGTTCCTGACGCACGATCGTATCGGCGCCCTGCGGCAGCATGCCGCCGGTGAAAATCCGGCACGCCTGCCCCTCGGGCAACAACGGTGCCGACGCCAGCGGTCCGGCGGCAATGGTTGCGGCCAAGGGCAGACGACACGGAATCGTCGCCAGGTCCGCGGTGCGCACTGCGTAGCCATCGACAGCGGACTGGTCGAACGGCGGTAGATCACACTGTGCCGTCAATGCCGCTGCGGTGACGCGATGCAGCGCGGCCGACAGCGGCGTGGAGACCGCGTCCAATGGCTGCAGGTGCTGATCGAGCAAGGCCAGCGCGGCGTCGATCGCGATATTGCCTGCGCCGCAGGAATGCGCGGCTGGCATCAGGTATATCCGCCCTCATGCGGTCGCACGGTGCGACACACTTCAAGCAGGTGCACCAGCCCTGGCAGTACCGCGGCCAGGGTTTCCTCGGCGCCGCGGCGGCTACCGGGAAAGGTTGCGACAAACGTGGTACCGGCGAGGCCGGCAACGCCACGCGACAGCATCGCGTACGGCGTGCGTTGCTGGCCGAACGCGCGTGCGGCTTCCATGAAACCGGGCAACGGTGTGGTCAGCATCGGCTCGACCACATCGACCGTGATGTCGCGCGGCCCCAGCCCGGTGCCGCCCACAGTGATCACGCAATCCAGTTTGTCGGCGAGCAGCTGTTGCACGCGCGCCCGCAGGGTGTCGGGGTCGTCTGCCAGCACTTCGTACACGCCGATATCGAAGCCGGCGTCGGCGAGGCTGTCACGGACGCTGGCCCCCGCGGTGTCCGGCTTCCTGCCGGCGGCGACGGTATCCGACAACACCAGCACGGCCGCGCGCAGGCCGGCGAGCTCGCGCCGATACTGGGTCTTGCCGCCGCGCTTCTCGAGCAGATGGATGTCGCCGATCGACAGCGCCTCGGGCGGCGCGTGCGGCTTGAGCATGTCGTAGAGGGTCAGCGCGGCAACCGATACCGCAGTCAGCGCTTCCATCTCGACGCCGGTGGACGCGATCGTGCGGACGCGCGCTTCGACGCGGATGCCGCTGTCTTCGACACTGACCTCGATGTCGGCGTCGAGCACCGCCAGCGGATGGCAGTGCGGCAACAGGTCGGGTGTGCGCTTGATTGCCATCAACCCGGCCAGCTTCGCGGCCTCGGCGACGTCACCCTTGGTCACGCCGCGTGCGCGGACCAGCGCCACGGTCTGTTCCGGCAACGTGATAAAGCCGGTCGCGCGCGCGCTGCGCAGCGTGCTCGGTTTAAGCGTGATATCGCGCATGCTCAGGTCTCGGTCTCTGCGTGCGCATGCGCCGCATGATGATGTGCGTGGTCGTGATGATGTTCGTGCTCATGAGCGTCATCGGCCTCGTCGGCGATGCAGCAGCCGGTGACGAAGGCGCTGCTGCCGTCGGCGTAGAACTCTTCCTTCCACAGCGGTACGCGATGCTTGACCTGGTCAACCAGATATTTGAGCGCGGCGAAGGCTTCGGCGCGATGCCCGGAGCGCACGATGGCCAGGATTGCGGACTCGCCGATGCCGAGCTCGCCGATGCGATGCACCACCCGGCACAGTGGCACGTCGAACTTGGCGCAGGTGGCCTGTTCAATCTCACGGATCATGCGTTCCGCCAGAGGCACATGCGAGGTGTACTTCAAGCGCAGCACGCTGCGGCCTTCGTGGTGATCACGCACGGTACCGGAGAACACCGTCAGCGCGCCGCACTCCGGAGACTCGGTTCCCGCCAGCAGCGCGTCCAATGACAGTGGTGTGGTCTGAATTCTGTTGAAGTCCATGATCTCAGCCTCCAGCGACTGGCGGTAACAGCGCCAGTTCATCGCCCGCATGCAGCGGATGGTTGCGGCGCACCAGCTCGTCGCCGATCGCCACGGCGCACTGCTTCAGCAGTTCGCCAAGCTCGTTACTGGTGGATGCCAGCGTATTCAGCGCATCCGCCACCGTCGCCGGCTCGGCCAGCGCCAGCTCGATGACATCGTCGGCAACGTGGCGGCGTGTCGCGCCGTAACACAGGACTTGAATCTGCACCCTCAGCCTCCCAACACATGCATCGTGATCGGTCGTTCGACGTAGCCCGGCCGTTCGGCGTAACCCGCCTCCTTGTGCCAGACATGACCGCGAATCTGCCGCGCCAGGGCCTGATCGTCGGCGCCGGCGCGCAGTGGCGCGCGCAGGTCTTCGCCGGCGGCCGAGAACAGGCAGGAATACAGCGTGCCGGTCGATGACATCCGCACGCGATCACAACGACGACAGAATGGCTTGGAGATCGTCGAGATGATGCCGAAGCGATGATCGCCGTCGACACTGAAATAACGCGCGGGATCGTCGGTTTCCGGCAGTGCGTCAATCTGGTGGTGCTGGCGCAACGCAGCAACGATTTCGTCCTGCGTGAAGACGCGGTCGGCGTTCCAGTAGCCGCGACCATCCAGCGGCATGAATTCGATGAAACGCAGCGTCATGTCAGCGTCCATCGCCCAGCGCAGCAGCGGCAGCACTTCATGTTCGTTGTGATCGCGGATCACGACGCTGTTGATCTTGACCGGCAGTCCGGCGGCGCGGGCCGCGGCGATCCCGTCCAGCACCGGTTCGACCTTGCCGCCGCCGGTCAGGCGCGTGAAGGTTTCCGGCGTGCGTGCATCGAGGCTGATGTTGATGTCGTCGAGTCCGGCAGCCCGCAAGGCATCGGCGACGCGCGGCAGGCGTCCGCCGTTGCTGGTCATGGCGATGCGCTCCAGGCCCAGCGGACGCAAGCTGTCTAGCGCCGCGACGATATCCACGACGTCAGCGCGCAACAACGGTTCGCCTCCGGTCAGGCGAATATCGGTGATGCCGAGCTCTTCAACGAACAGCCGGGCCAGACGAATGATCTCGTCCTGCCGCAGGATCTGTGCTTTCGGCAGCCACTTCGGCGTGTCCGGCATGCAGTAGACACACCGCAGATTGCAGCGATCGGTCAGGGACAGACGCAGCTTGCGTTTGACCCGTCCGCGCGCATCCGACAAACCCGGCGCTGCAGCTGATGGCGACTGCGCACGCACGCCCGTCGCCGGTGCAGCAGCGCTGGGTGTTGTGGGCGCATTCAGCGTGCTCAGCACGTAGCCGTCTCCGTCGCGTGCAGGGGTGAATTCAGATTGTGCAGCCGTGTATCCGCAAGCAGGCAGCGCACTGCCTGCTGCGCGCCCAGAAACTCGCGGACCGCGCGGCGCCCGTGACGCAGTGCGACGTCCAGCGGATCGGCCAGGTCGGTGCGCAGCGCGCAGATGGCGAACTGCGGCCCATCGGCGTCGGCGACATAGGCCGCGCTGCGACTCTCCTTCGTGGCGGAGGCGAGCAGACGTTCGACCAGCGTTCCCGGCAAGCCGAGTGTATCGCATGCCACACATACCACCCAGGGTGTCTGTGCGGCTCTCAAAGCCGCCAGCATGCCGGCCAGCGGCCCGGGAAAATCCGGCGTCGCATCGTTCACCACGGCAACGCCATAGGCGGCGTAGCGGTCGAGGTTGCGATTGGCGCTGATCATCAACGCATCGACCTGCGGACGCAGCAGTTCGAGCTGATGCTCGACCAGCGGGCGGCCGTTGTACTCGATCAATCCCTTGTCGCGACCGCCCATACGGGCGCCCCGGCCGCCGGCGAGAATCACGCCCGTCACCGGCTCACTTCCGCACGGACTCACACGCCGCTCCGGCGCCACGGCGGCGCTGTTGAGCGGATGTTGAGGAGAGGTCTGGTGCATGGGAGTGGCAGGGCAACGTTATTCCCGAGTATACATAACGACCATGCCGCCCGGCGCAGGTCCGGGCTATGATGGGGATGCGGGCGCGCGGATGTGTTCAGCGGGGACCGCACAGCTTGTCATCACTCTCGGCACTCATGGCCAAACCAAAACTTTCAGTGCGTTCCCATCTCTGGCTCATGGCCGACGACGAGAGTCTGGTCGGCCCCGGTCGGATCGAGTTGCTCGAGACCATCGCCGAAACCGGCTCGATCCGGCAGGCCGCTCTGCGCATGGGCATGAGCTATCGCGCGGCCTGGAACGCGGTGGATGCCATGAACAAGCGCACCGGCAAGGTGCTGGTGACCCGTCTGGCCGGCGGCCGCGCTGGCGGCGGTGCGGTGGTGACCGAAGCCGGCCTGAAGTTGATCAAGGCCTTTCGCGCGATCGAGAAGCGCCACGCAGCGGACCTGCTCAAACTCAACGCGCGCCTGGCCGAACTGACCGTCTGAGCCCGTTTCTCCGAACCGGGGCCGGACTCAGACGGTCGCCGTCGGCGTCACCAGCAGCTTCTGCAGTTCCGGAATGCAGCTACCGCAGTTGGTGCCGCAGCGCAGCTTGGATCCCAGGGCTTCGACACTGGTACAACCGTCCAGCTCGATCGCGTTGGTGATGGTGTTGCGACCGACGCCGAAGCAGGAGCAGATCGTCGGCCCGCTGTCCGCGCTGCTGTCCAGCGGTTCACCGACCAGCAGGCCGAGGCGGTCGAGATTGTCGATCTGTGGCTTCTGAAACAGGCTCGACAGCCAGGCACGCGACGGCAGGTCTGGACGTGAGGAGACGAACAGACAGGCTTCGACACGATCGTCGATCACATAGGCCGCACGGTAGACCCCGGATGCGGTGTCGATGTATTCGATCCAGTCGGCGCCGTCCGGGACGCCGAGCGCGCTCCGTGCCAGCGCGGGCCAGTTGTCGACCTTCTGCCGACCGGCGACCTCGTAGCGCGCGAACTGCGCGCCGGCAGCACGGGTCCACCAGGTCACACCTTCCATCGGCAGTCGCCCACGGCTCAGCACGAAACCGTGCCAGTCGACGCGGAACGCCTCCACTCGCACCGGGGTGTGCTTGAACTCCGGTTCGCCCGACACGGGATCGACCGCCGGATTGACCAGAGCGCCGACACGCGCGTTGGAGGCGAACTGTTCGTTCCAGTGGATGGGCACGAAGATGGTGCCTCTGCGAACTTCTCCGCTGCAGCGTACCCGCGCCACCAGGCTGCCCCAGCGCGTGCTCACCCGGGCCAGCTCATCCACTTTGATCAGCGCGGCTGCGGCGTCCAGCGGATGGACATCGACATACGGTTCGTGGGTGTGCGACGCCAGTCGCGGCGCCAGACCGGTACGCGTCATCGTATGCCAGTGGTCGCGGACGCGGCCGGTGTTCAGCACCAGGGGAAACTCGTCCGCCGTGGCGTGCGTGGGGGCGCGGGGCGGTGTCGGCACCAGCCGGGCGCGACGGTCCGGGTGGTAGTAGCGGCCGTCGGCGAAGACGCGCCGATCGGATGCGGAGCCGGCCCGGGTGACCGGCCAGCGCAACGGTGTCATGGCGTCGAAGGCTTCGCGGGTGAGACCGCTCAGGCCGGACAGATTCAGGTAGCGGGCGGAGGTGCTGCCCGGCACCGTGTCGTCGCTGTTGCCGCAGGCCGTGAGCCGCGCGTGTTCGTCGAAGATCTGGTGCGCGCCGGTGTAGGCGAACTGTTCGCCGTAACCCCAGCGTCGAGCGACTTCACTGAGAGCCCACCAGTCAGGGCGGGCCTCACCGGCGACCGGCACAAATGGGCGTTGCCGCGAGATGCAGCGTTCTGAGTTGGTGACCGTGCCGTCCTTCTCGCCCCACGCGTGTGCCGGCAGCAGCACGTCCGCAAACGGCGTGGTATCGGTGTTGGCGATGACGTCGGAAACCACGACCAGTTCGCAGCGTTGCAATGCGCGCTTGATCTGATCTGCGTCCGGCAGGCTGACCACGGGATTGGTGGCCATGATCCAGACGGCCTTGATGCGGCCCTGCTCGATCGCCTCGAACAGCTCGACGGCCTTCAGGCCCGGTTTATCGGCGATGTGCGGGCTGTTCCAGAAATTCCGGACCAGCGCGCGATGATCCGGGTTTTCCAGATCCATGTGCGCCGCCAGCATGTTGGCCAGGCCCCCGACTTCGCGGCCACCCATGGCATTGGGCTGACCGGTCAGCGAAAACGGCCCCATGCCCGGCTGGCCGATGCGACCGGTCAGCAGGTGGCAGTTGATGATGCTGTTGACCTTGTCGGTTCCGGACGATGACTGATTCACGCCCATCGAGAAACAGGTCACAACCTTCTCGGTGCGGGCGAACAGTTGATAGAACGCGGTCAGCGTGTCGAAGTCGACGTCGCACTGCTGGGCAACCGTTTCGATATCGGTGTCGGCCGCCGCCAGCGTATCTGCGACGCCGCGGGTGTGTGCGCTTACGAATCCGGCGTCGGTTGCGCCACTGCGTTCGAGGAACGTCAGCAGGCCGTTGAACAGCCACACATCGCTGCCGACCCGCAGCGGCACATGCAGATCGGCCAGCTCCACGGTGGCTGTGCGCCGCGGATCGATCACGACGATCTGAAGTGACGGGCGCCGGGCCTTGGCCTTGAGAATGCGTTGATACAGGACCGGGTGGCACCACGCGGTATTGGAGCCGACCAGAACGATCAGCTCGGCATCCTCCAGATCCTCATACGACACCGGCACGATGTCTTCGCCGAATGCACGCTTGTGGCCGGCAACCGCCGACGACATGCACAGGCGCGAATTGGTATCGATATTGGCGGAACCGACGAAGCCCTTGACCAGCTTGTTGGCAACGTAATAGTCCTCGGTCAGCAGCTGGCCGGAGACGTACCAGGCGACCGCGTCCGGACCGTGCTCGCGCATGATTCGCGCAAAGCCGTCGGCGACGGTGTCCAGCGCGGTATCCCAGCTGACGCGTTGCGGCGCATGCGGACTGTTGCGATCACGCAGGGCCGGATACAGCAGGCGGCCTTCCTCTACAACGGTCTCACCCAGTGCCGAACCTTTAACACAGAGCCGGCCCAGGTTTGCGGGATGACGGGTATCGCCCGCGACTTCGACCCCTGCCGCCGTGATCCGCGCGGTGACCCCGCAGCCGGTGCCGCAGTAGGGACAGGTGGTGTTGACGCCGGTGCTGCTCATGCTTCGACCTCCCTCAAGGTCAGCCGGTGGCTGCGGCTGCGGGTGCGCAGAACGCACGGCCGAACAGCAGTCGATCCCGCAGGGGTTCGATGTTGGTCTGGCTCTGCATCAATTCGAAATACCACGGCCCGTCCTGGACGTCGCCATACAGCACGACGCCAACAATGCGCTGATCGCGCAGGACCAGACGCTTGTACGCCCCGCGCCGCGGGTCGCGGAACACCAGTTCCTCAGTGTCGGCGCCGCCAATGAAGTCGCCGGCCGAAAACAAATGGATGCCAGTGACCTTGAGCTGGGTCGAAGTCACCGATCCGGCATAGCGGTTGTGGCCGAAGCCCGCCAGATGTGACGCACACACCCGTGCCTGCTCCCACAGCGGTGCGACCAGTCCGTAGACGGTCTTGCGGTGCTGCACGCATTCACCGACCGCGTAGACACGCGGATCGGACAGCGACTGCAGGGTGTCGTCGACGACGATGGCGCGCTCACAGTGCAGGCCGGCGCCGCGCGCGAGCTCGACATTGGGGCGGATGCCGACCGCCATGACCACCAGATCGGCGGCAATCTCGCGGCCGTCCTTGAAACGCAGGCCGGTGACGCGTCCACTGCCGAGGATCGCATCGGTGTTGGCGTTCAGCATGAAGCCGATGCCGCGCGCCTCCAGCGCCTGCTGCAGCAGCACCGCCGCTGCCTTGTCGAGCTGACGCTCCATCAGGCTGTCCATCACGTGGACGACGGTGACATTCATGCCCTGACGCATCAGCCCATTGGCGGCTTCAAGCCCGAGCAAGCCGCCGCCGATGACCACGGCGTTCCGATGATCCCGCGCGGCGGCGAGCATCGCGTCGACATCACCAATGTCGCGAAACGCGATCACGCCGGGCAGGTCGGCGCCCGGGACCGGAATCACGAACGGCTTGGAGCCGGTTGCCAGCAGCAGCCGGTCGTAACGGACCTCGCGTCCGCTGGCCGCGCGCACGCTGCGGGTGCGGCGATCAATCGCCACGACCGGATCGCCGGCATACAAGGTGATGCCGTGATCGGCATACCACTGTGGCGTGTTGAGCATGATGTCGTCGACGGTCTTTTCGCCCGCAAGCACCGGCGACAACATGATGCGGTTGTAGTTGCCGTGCGGTTCGGCGCCGAACACGGTGATGTCATACGCCTGGTCGTCGAGCTTCAGCAGTTCCTCGACCGTGCGCATGCCCGCCATGCCGTTGCCGATCACCACCAGCTGCTGACGCGAACCCGAACCGCGGCGCTGAGTGCCGTCGGCGCTCTGGGTGGTGGGCGCGGCAGACTTTGCGGGCGATGCCGAAGAGCTTGCGGGTCGGCCAGCGCCCGAACGCTCGGCACGTCCCGGACCGCCCGTCGCGCGCAGACCGCCGCGCGCGCGCGCGGTCGGGATCAAGGCATTCAGTGCCATTGCGTTCACATGCAGACCCGAACCCGTCCGTCATTGATTTCGGTGGCATAGCTGCGCACCGGGAGCGATGGCTCCTCGAGGCAATCGCCAGTGGCCAGATCAAAATGCTGCTTGTAGATCGGCGACGCCACCACCGTCATCTGGGCCGATCGCGACGACCGCATCGAGCCCGAGCTGATCGCGCTGTTCGGCGACAACCCCGACGTGCATGTCGACGCCGTACGCCAGCGCCTCGCAGG
>JBFFJL010000128.1:0-9179 GCA_041555955.1 Nevskiaceae bacterium | reverse complement strand
GCTGCGTGGTGTCGAGACCGGCGTTTTCTTCTTCAGCCGTCACGCGCAAACCGCCGACGACGACGTCAACCAGCTTGAGCAGGCCCCAGCTCAGGACCGCGGTGTATGAGCCAACCGCGATGATGCCGGTGATCTGCACCATGACCTGGCGGCCCATGGTCATGCCCTCGGCATAACCCTGTCCGCTGAACGCACCGAGTCCGCTGGACGCAAACAGTGCAACCGCGAAGGTGCCGAGGATGCCGCCGACGCCGTGGACCGGAAATACGTCCAGCGAGTCGTCGATCTTCATGCGGCGCTTCAGCCACTGCGTGGCGGTGAAGCAGACCGCGCCAGCGGTGAGGCCGATCAGCAGCGCGCCACCGGGGCCGACGAAGCCGGATGCCGGTGTGATGGTGCCGAGGCCGGCGACCATGCCGGTGACGATGCCCAGCGCCGAGGGCTTGCCGAACTTGAACCACTCGATCGCGCTCCACATCAGCGCGCCGGCGGCGGCCGAGGTGTGCGTGACCAGCACCGCCATGCCGGCGTTGCCGTCGGCCGCCAGGGCCGAGCCGCCGTTGAAACCGAACCAGCCGACCCAGAGCATGCCGGCACCGGTGACCGTCATCGTCATGTTGTGCGGCAGCATCGCGGTGTGCGGAAAGCCGCTGCGCCGCCCCAGTTGCACCGCCGCGACCAGGGCCGCGATACCCGCAGTGATGTGCACCACGGTGCCACCGGCGAAGTCCAGCAAGCCGCGCTGATACAACCAGCCGTCCGCTGCCCAGACCCAATGACACACGGGCACGTAGACCGCCAGCACCCACAGCGTCGAGAACAGCAGCATCGCGGAAAATTTCATGCGCTCGGCGAAGCCGCCGACGACCAGCGCCGGCGTGATCGCGGCAAAAGTCAGCTGGAACATCGCAAACACCGACTCGGGGACGCCGCCACTGAGCGTGCTCTCACCGATGCCGTTGAAGAACGCTTTCGACCATCCGCCGATGAATCCGTTTCCGGGTGCAAAGGCGAGGCTGTAACCACAGATCAGCCACAGCACCGAAACCACGCAGACGATCGCGAAGCACTGCACCAGCACCGACAGCACGTTCTTGGCACGCACCAGGCCGCCATAGAACAGCGCCAGACCCGGCAGGCTCATGAACAGCACCAGCGCGGTCGCGGTCAGCAACCACGCGGTATCGCCGCTGTTGAGCGCGGGGGAGGAATCCTGTGCGAACGCCGGCGACGAAAGCAGCGCAAGCGCTGCGACGGTTTTGAGTTTCATTGTTGTTCTCCCCCCGGACACAAAAATGCCCACCGCGAGAGTGCGTCGCGGCGGGCACGGGATGCAGCTCAAGTCAGACGGCTTCGACCCCGGATTCGCCGGTGCGAATGCGCACGGTCTGTTCGAGGTCGTAAATGAAGATTTTGCCGTCGCCGATCTGACCGGTCTTGGCCGCCTTCAGAATCGCGTCGACCGCCTTGTCCGCCATCTCCGGCGTCACTGCCAGTTCGAGCTTGATTTTTGGCAGCAGATCGACCGTGTATTCGGCACCACGGTACAGCTCGGTATGTCCCTTCTGCCGCCCGAATCCACGGACTTCGGTGACCGTCATGCCCTGCACCCCGAGATCGGCGAGCGCTTCGCGCACCGCGTCGAGCTTGAACGGTTTGATGACCGCAACCAGCATTTTCATGACGTTAGCCTTGATCGAATCGAATGCAGGAGTTTAGGACGACGATAGGGAAAAGTCGAAGTCCCGCGCACAAAAAAGGGGCGGACTGTGTAGTCCGCCCCAACCCACCGGAGGAGATTCGGTGAATTTCCCGATTACTTCTTGAACTCGGGGTAGGCCTCGAGTCCGCATTCGGAGATATCGGTGCCTTCGTCTTCTTCCTCGGGGCTGACACGCAGACCCATGATCATCTTCAGGATGATCCAGACGATCGAGCTGGCAACGAACACCCAGACGAAGATGGTGACCAGACCCATCAGCTGCGAGCCGAAACTGGCGTCCGAGTTGGTGATCGGCACCGCCATCAGACCCCACATGCCCACTACGCCGTGGACCGAGATCGCACCGACCGGGTCGTCGATCTTCAGCTTGTCCAGGGTGATGATCGAGAACACCACCAGCAGACCACCGGCTGCACCGATCAGGGTGGCCGCCATCGGCGACGGCGTCAGCGGTTCGGCGGTGATCGCCACCAGGCCAGCCAGGGCACCGTTGAGCGCCATGGTCAGGTCAGCCTTCTTGAACAGCAGCTTGGCCAGCAGCAGCGCAGCAACCAGACCACCGGCAGCTGCCATGTTGGTGTTGACGATCACCAGTGACACAGCGTTGGCTTCACCGACGTTCGAAACCTTGAGCTCCGAACCGCCGTTGAACCCGAACCAGCCCAGCCACAGGATGAAGGTACCCAGAGTGGCCATCGGCAGGTTGGCACCCGGAATCGGGTTGATCTTGCCGTCCGCGCCGTACTTGCCACGACGTGCGCCGAGGAACAGTACACCTGCCAGCGCCGCAGAGGCACCGCACAGATGGACCACGCCCGAACCGGCGAAGTCGGAGAAGCCGGCCGCATCGAGGAAGCCACCGCCCCACTTCCAGAAGCCCTGCATCGGGTAGATGAAGCCGGTCATGAAGACCGCGAAGACCAGGAAGGTCATCAGCTTCATGCGCTCGGCCACCGCGCCGGAGACGATCGACATTGCCGTGGCAACGAACACGACCTGGAAGAAGAAATCCGACAGTCCCGAGTAGTACGGCGCGCCATCACCACCGGCGAGCACCGCTTCCAGCGCATTGTCGTCCTTGCCCAGCAGACCGCCGAAGCCAGGGAAATACGGGCTGATCGCGCCGTCACCCGGATACATGATCTTGTAACCGACGAGCATGTACATGATGCAGGCGACCGCAAACAGCGCAATGTTCTTGGTCAGGATCTCGGCGGTGTTCTTCGAACGCACCAGACCAGCCTCGAGCATGGCAAAGCCGGCAGCCATCCACATCACCAGCGCGCCCATCATCAGGAAGTAGAACGTATCCAGTGCATAGGCCAGCTCGGTCGCCATCGCCACCGGATCGGCGGGCGCCGCGGCTTCCTCGGCAGCCGGAGCTGCTTCGGCCACTTCAGTCACGGCTTCCTCGATAACCGCTTCAGTCGGCGCTGCTGCGTCAACCGCCTCGGTGACCGTCTCGGTCAGGACTGCGGTTGCATCCGCAGGCGCTTCGTCCTGCGCCCAGACCGGCGACAGACCGCAGCATGCGGCCAGCGCCATCACAGTCAAAAATTTACGCATCATTGGTGTGGACTCCCCTTAGAGCGCGTCCTTGCCGGATTCACCCGTACGGATACGGATGGCCTGGTCAAGGGTGAATACAAAAATTTTGCCGTCACCGATCTTGCCGGTATGCGCGGCCTTGGTAATGGCGTCGATGGCGCCGTCGAGCTTGTCGTCAGCGACGGCAACTTCGATCTTCACCTTCGGCAGAAAGTCGACGACGTACTCGGCACCGCGGTACAGCTCGGTGTGACCCTTCTGACGGCCAAACCCCTTTACTTCCGTCACCGTGATACCGGCCACTCCCAGATCCGAGAGTGCCTCTCGCACCTCGTCCAGCTTGAACGGCTTGATGATGGCTGCGATCAATTTCATGAATAACTCCTCTGAGTCGGAAAGCGTTTTCCGCCAGAGGAGCCTCTGACTCCGGCGGTCGGCGAGGAACAAAGCACGGAGCGTGCCAAGCGCGTCAGAACACACTGTGGTGCGTGACTGCGGGTTTTCCCCTCAATCATCGTGGTGCGCGACGCAACAATTTGGTGCACTCCCGCAGCGACCGCGGCGCGATTACACTACGCGCCCCCCCGGTTACCGCAGACGTCCCTGGCGGCGTCAGGACTCCCGTACACAATGGAAACCTCGTCCTCGCTGATGGCAGCCAAGGAGCTGCTGTACGCGTTTGGCATTATCTTGGCCGCCGGCAGCCTTGGTGGCGTCATCGCCAAACGCTTGAGGATTCCCGACGTCGCAGTCTTTCTGCTGATCGGCATCGCACTGGGGCCGCAGGCTCTGGGCGCGATCGACATCCGCGCCGACAGCGGCCTGAATCAGATCATCCTGATCTTCGGCTCGTGCTACATCCTGTTCGATGGCGGCGCCTCGCTGCGCTTTCGCGTGCTGCGCGAGGTCTGGGTGACCATTGCGATCATCGCGACGCTCGGCCTGCTGATCACTGCGGCGGTGACGACTGCCGCAGCGCACTGGATCATGGGCCTGCCACTGGTCGTCGCGGCGTTGCTCGGTGCCGCCACCGCGTCAACCGACCCGGCGACTCTGGTGCCGATTTTCAAGCAGATCCCCATCAAGGAACGCATCTCGCAGACGGTGATGTCGGAGTCCGCGTTCAACGACGCGACCGGCGCGATCCTGACCTTCACGGTGCTCGCGATCGCCATGGGACAGGGCAGCTTTTCGCTCGGCGGATCGATTCTGGAGCTGCTCAAACAGGCCAGCCTCGGCATCCTGATCGGCAGTGTCGTCGGCTACGCGGCGGCACTGCTGCTGGCGCACGAGAAGTATGCGTTCCTGGGCGAATTCGGCCCGATCGTGACGCTGATGGCGGTCGCCGGCGCCTTTCTGGCCGCCGACAACTATCACGCCTCCGGCTTCATGGCGGTGTTCGTGTTCGGCATCCTGATCGGGAACAAGGAATCCTTCGGCTTCCGTATGCAACCGATGGAAGCCGAAAAGATGGAGATCTTTGTCGCTGAAATGGCGCTGATCATGCGCCTGATGATCTTCGTGCTGCTGGGCTCGCAGGTCGACTTCGCGCTGATGCAGCGCTACTGGGCGCAGGGGCTGATGCTGGTCGGCATCTTCATGTTCGTCGCGCGGCCGCTGACGGTGTTCATCTGCACCTGGCCCGACCGGCGCGCACGCTGGACCTTCAAGGAACGTCTGTTCATGTGCTGGACCCGCGAAACCGGCGTGATTCCGGCGGCGTTGGCAGGCCTGCTCGCCGGCATGAACGCCCCCGGCGCGGAAATCATCGGCGCGGTGACGTTCATCGCGATCCTGGTGACGATCTTGTTACAGGCCACCACCACGCCGTGGCTCGCGGGCAAGCTTGGCTTGCTGGTCGAGGACTGGCAGGACTGACGACGCTCGCCACCACCGCGGCGGAGCCGTATGCTCTGCCCAACGCCTGATCGATGACAGATATGGAAGCTCGCCAACTCGAAGACCTCGCCGCCAAGCTCGGGCAAATCCTGCCGCCGGGCCTCAAGGGCCTGCGCCACGAGCTTGAGGACAACTTCCGCGCGGTGCTGCGTGCGAATCTTGAAAAATGGGATCTGGTTTCGCGTGAGCGCTTCGACCTCCAGGCCGAACTGCTGCGACGCACCCAGACCAAACTGGCAGCGCTGGAGCAGCGCCTGCAGGCGCTGGAACAGCGGCAAAGCTGAACACCGCTCCGGGCCGCAGCGTCGGCCCGGGCGATGCAGGATCAGTCCGCCGGTCGAGCGGCAAGGAAGACAGCCTTCGCAGCGCAAGGGAGGGACTTGCGATGACGCAGTTGGCGAGCGTATGGGCTCGTGCGCAAAACGGGCTTGAAGCTGACCCGGTCACGGTCGAAGTGCATCTGGCGCCAGGATTGCCGGGCCTGAACATAGTCGGCCTGCCCGAAGCGGCTGTGCGCGAAGCCAAGGATCGCGTCAAGGCCGCAATCACGACCTGCGGCTACCGTTTTCCGCTGCAGCGCATCACCTGCAACCTGGCCCCGGCCGATCTGCCCAAGAGCGGCAGCCGCTTCGATCTGGCGATCGCGCTCGGCATCCTCGGCGCCTCCGGCCAGATTCCGCTGGACTCGCTGCACGACATCGAAGTCCTCGGTGAGTTGTCGCTGTCCGGTGAGATTCGTCCGGTGCCCGGCTGCCTGCCGGCAGCGCTCAAGGCTAGTGCCGCGGGGCATGCGCTGCTGGTGCCGTCTGCCAACATTGCAGAGGCAACCCTTGCGCCGCGGGCGCGCATTTACGGCGCGGACAATCTCGCGGCGCTGTGCGCCGATCTGCATCACCGCAGATGGACAGCCGTTTCAGCGCAGGCGCCACACGTAGCGCCCGACACGGCGCTGGATCTGGCCGACGTGCGCGGCCAGGCCACTGCGCGGCGCGCGCTGGAAGTCGCCGCGGCGGGTGGCCATTCACTGCTGCTGGCCGGCCCGCCCGGTTCGGGCAAATCAATGCTGGCGCAACGCCTGCCCGGGATTCTGCCGCCGCTCACCGACGCCGAAGCGCTGGAAGCTGCCGCAGTGGCCTCGATTGGTCCGCGCGGATTCCAGATCGGCAACTGGGGGAAACGACCCTTTCGTGCGCCGCATCACACGGCGTCCGGTGTGGCGCTGGTCGGTGGTGGCGGCAATCCACGCCCTGGCGAAATCACCTTGGCCCATCACGGCGTGCTGTTTCTGGACGAACTTCCAGAATTCGACCGCCGCGTATTGGAGGTTCTGCGTGAACCGCTGGAGAGCGGTCACATCACCATTTCACGCGCCGCTCGCCAAGTCGATTTTCCGGCCCGGTTTCAGTTGGTGGCGGCGATGAATCCGTGCCCCTGCGGCTGGCTCGGGGATCCCAGTGGCAAGTGCCGCTGCACGCCGGAGCAGGTGCAGCGCTATCGCGGTCGAATTTCCGGCCCACTGCTGGATCGCATCGACCTGCATCTGTTCGTGCATCGGGTTGAGCATCCCGCCCTGACCCAGGCGCAGCCGCTCGGCGAGTCCAGCGAGACCGTGCGCAGCCGTGTGATTACCGCGCGTCAGCGCCAGCTGTTGCGCCAGCCTCAGCTCAATGCCGAACTCAGCGGCGCCGCGCTGGATCGTCACTGTCGACCGGACCCCGGCGCCGAAACGCTGCTGCAGCAGGCGGCTGCACGGCTGAGCCTGTCAGCGCGCGGCTATCACCGCATCCTGCGCGTGGCCCGAACCATCGCCGATCTGGGCGGGATCCCGGATATCGGCGCGCCCCAGATTGCCGAAGCACTGCGCTATCGCGGGTTCGAGCACGACCGCTGAGCCTGCCGCTCGCCCAAACAAAGAAGGGCCGCACGTGGCGGCCCTTCCGGATACTGCAGCAGTCGCCGATTACAGATCGAACGACTTGCTGATGCCGACCAGGTACTTCGGATCGTCGTCGGACAGGTCCGTGCCGATGATCGAGAAGCTGGCGCTCAGCGTATCGTCGATGGCCTTGCTCAGCCCGATGCTGTAGTCAATGTAGCTGTCGGTGACTTCGTAACCGAAATCGACGTCGTCGGACAGCGTGGTCACACCGACCGCGGCATCCAGCGACAGCGAATCCGACATCGGGAAGCTGGCCGAGCCGTTGACGTACAGCTGGGTGATGTCGTCGCCCGAGGCTTCCGTCGCACCGAAGTACGTCGGCGAGTAGAAGGCCTTGATGGTGACCGGGCCAAAGCCCAGACCGAAGTAAGCCTCAACCGTGTTGGCGGTCGGATCGGTGCCGGTTTCGTCCTCTTCCGGGTAGTAGTAATAGGTCACGCCAAGGTCGTAGGTGACCGTGTCGCCGCCGGAGAAGCCGGCATAGACGTCGGTTTCCGCACTGCCCGGACCCCAGCTGATGTTCGAGCCCCACAGACCTACATAGAAACCGGAGTCGGCTGCGTAGTCGACACCGCCCTGAATTGCCGCCCCCGAGCCCTGCGAAATGCCGCGGAACACGTATTCACTTACCGCACCAACGTTTCCACTGACACCTGCCAGTGCGCTGCCCGACATCAGGGCTGCACCGAGCACAGCGGCGCTCACAGCCGAACGCTTGAATTCCATTTGAAAGCCTCTTTCAAAATGTGGATAACTTCCGCTGCAGACTCCCATGCTGCTGCGGCCCGGGACACCTAACGCAAGCCGCATGCCAAGTACTGAGGGAATCCCCCCAACTGCTGCGGTTACACCAAACTTCGGGGGCAAGATTGAGCTTTTTGACTGCCCCCGGCTCGTACTCGGACGGGATCAGACTGAACGGTCGCTGTGCGCACCAAGCTGACATTTTATGACCGTTGCATTGCACCATTTTGGTGCATTTAATCCCTCACGCAACAAAAGGCCGGGGAATCCCCGGCCTTTGGAATGCCGCTTGATACCGCGATCCGGTCAGACGCCAGCTTGCTTCAGCAGGTACTCGACCGCCGCCCTGATCTCATCGTCGCTCAGGCTGGGGTCGCCGCCCTTGGGGGGCATGGCGTTCTTGCCGTGCAGCGCGGCGTTGACCAGCCCGTCCAAGCCGCCCGCGGCACTCTTGCGCGCCGACCACGCGGCAGCGTCGCCGGTCTTCGGTGCGGCGAGGACGCCGGCCATGTGGCAACCGGCACAGAGCTTGGTGTTGACCTGTTCGCCGGTCATCGGCTCACGCGCTGGCGCGGCGGCCGCGACCTTGACCAGCGCTGCGGGATCGGTGATCACTGTGCCTACCGGCTTGATCCGCTCCTCGACGCGCGCCAGTGCTGCGGGATCTTCCTGCTTGTCGGAGACGAGCAAACGCGCCGCCACAATACAGATGAAGAAAAACCCGAACAGTCCCGCCATGACCATGCCGAAATTGGCAAAGAACGTTTTATCGTGGCCGTTTTGATCCACGGACGAGCTCCTGATTATTCTGTGGGGTTGGGACCGCCCGCCTGAGCCGCCCCCTGAAAGACGGCGAAGTATAGCCGCAGCCCCAGACGAAGCCTAGATGTTCACTGATCCAGCGCAGTGCAGAAAAGTAGCGTAGCTGCTGGTTCGAGCGGCGGAGGTCAGCGGATACACTGCGGGCATGGAGCTGACCAATCAACTGATCTTCCTTGCCGGGGTATTGTTCCTGGCCAGCATTCTGGCGAGCACCGTGACGCCACGCCTGGGGGTGCCGCTGCTGCTGGTGTTTCTGGTGGTCGGCATGCTCGCCGGAGAAGACGGCCCCGGCGGCATCCCGTTCAGCAATTATCCGCTGGCCAATTTGGCCGCGACCGCGGCTCTGGCGGTCGTTCTGTTCGACAGAAGTGGACCCGCTTCGTCGGACAGCTTTCCCGGTTTTATAAGTGATGCTCTGCCGGGTTATGCCGCCAGCTGTTCTGGCAGCGCGTTGAAGTACACGGTGTCTGGCGTCTGGCCGTCAAGCGACGAGTGCGGGCGCCG